>WFQB01000057.1 GCA_015487305.1 Parvularculaceae bacterium
GCCGCTTTGGCCAGGGCGGGCAAGAAAAAACCTTTGCTGCTCGCCACCGCCTATACGATGGAACAAAATTTCTTGAAAAGCCGCTATGCAGAAAAATACGGCATTGAAGCCATTATTCCCGATAAGACAGGCCGCCAATGCGTCCATGACACTATTTTCGGGGAATTGTGCTGCGGCATTGTCTGCGATCAATCCCGCGCGCGTTTTGTGGAAATTGCACAAAAAGCAAAACAGCAAGGCGCAGACAGCATCATTCTTGGCTGCACCGAAATTGGATTGCTGGTCAGTGACAAAGACCTGCCCTTGCCAGTATTTGATACGACCATGCTGCATGCGGATGCGGCGGTTGATTGGGCTTTGGGAGGCAGATCGACAGATCGGGCTGCCTGATAGCAAGCTGTTTGATTGCATCACATGGTGCAATATTCATTAGGCTGGCCAACATTATTGGCCTAGGCTCTACGGATGACTAAATTCCAGCCGCCAGCCGTAAAAACCGACCTTGCCAGAGAGGGTCAGGCCAAAGACAAGAAATTTGTCAAAGGCCGCCATCCAAAATCCTATTCCGAATATGCCGATCATGAAGAAGTGCTTCATGCGGTCAGCCATGGCATTGGTGCCTTGCTGGCTATCATTGCACTAGTGGTGTTGGTATTGCGGGCGCAAGAGACAGGCGGCGCAAAGGAAATCGTCGCGGTTTCTCTTTATGGCGCAAGCATGATTATTCTTTATCTGTGCTCCAGCGTTTATCATGGGGCGTTTCGCTGGCGGCACCATAAGTTTCTGGAAATGATCGACCATTCGGCGATTTATGTAAAAATCGCCGGCAGCTATACGCCCTTTGCTTTGCTTATCATGTCGCCCAATCTTGGGACAAGCGTGCTGATTGCCGTTTGGGCAATCGCCATTGCGGGGATTATTTTCAAAGTCACTGCCCATTTCCTGTCCGATATGCGCAAATATGACTGGATATCGCTGACGGGCTATCTGGCTATGGGCTGGCTTGCGATTTTTTTCATTGGTGAGCTATGGGAAAACCTGCCCCGTGCCGGTTTCTGGTTTCTGGTGGCCGGTGGTATGAGCTTCACCATTGGCGCTGTGTTCTACAAATGGAAATCCATGCAATATACCCACACGATTTTTCATATGTTTGTCTTGGCCGGTAGTATTTTTCATTTCATCGCCGTTTATGGCTATGTTCTGCCGCAAAGCGCGGGTGTTTAATCGCTTTTCAAAGCATCCTCATCGGGAATGCCGACAATATGAAAGCCGCTATCCACATGCAGCACTTCGCCAGTGCAGGATGCGCCCAAATCCGATAACAGATAAAGCGCTGCTCCGGCCACCCCTTTGGGATCAGTATCATCGCGCAGGGGCGAGGCTTTGCGGTTAAAGCTGAACATGTGGCGCCCGCCGCCAATGCCCGCAGCGGCAAGGGTTTTAATCGGCCCCGCTGAAATTGCGTTGACGCGAATGCCTTCCGGCCCAAGGTCGCGAGCAATATAGCGGGTCGATGCTTCAAGCGCTGCCTTGGCAACGCCCATGACATTATAATTGGGGATTACGCGTTCAGCGCCAAGATAGGTTAGCGTCACCATAGAGCCGCCGGACTTCATCATTTTTGAAGCGCGATTGGCTGCATCCACAAAAGAAAAAGCCGAGACATCCATAGTGTCGCGAAAATTTTGCCGTGTGGTGTTTTCAATGAACGATCCTTTCAGGGCTTCCTTATCGGTAAAGGCAATGGCGTGGACCAGAAAATCAATCTCGCCCCAGATTTTTTTTATTTCTGCAAAGGCCGCTTCCATACTGTCATCGGACAAAACATCGCAAGGGATCATCACTTGCGCCCCAAGGCTTTCTGCCAAAGGCCGCACGCGCTTTTCCAAGGCTTCTCCCAGATAGGTAAAGGCAAGCTCTGCCCCTTGCGCATGAAGCTGTTGGGCAATGGCCCAGGCAATGGAATTTTTATTGGCAACGCCCATAATCAGCCCGCGTTTGCCCTTCATCAGACCGCCTTTGGGAAAGAGATTTGCTGTATCGCTCATGGGGGGCTCCTTTATGCCATTATTTTCCCCATGGCTTAGCCGAGAAGGGCCTTATCGGCAAGGGTGCCGAAGATGAGCGGCCTTTCGTTTATTACGCGAGAAAAGCCTTGCCGGAAAGCGCCTGCAAAAAGGTGAGAATGACCACACCGGTTCCAATAATGGCGGCAAACCAAACCGCAAGTTTGGCTCGTGTGGGATTATTGGCGAAAGCTTTGTCGGCGAAAAATCCGATAAAGGGCAAGATTTGCATCAGATGGGTGGCAAAGAAATGCGCAACCCGCAAATCCCCACCATCGCGCGCCCAACCAGTAATCGCCATGCCATCAGCATCACTTGGGCTGGCGCCAACCCAATGGCCCTGACCGGAGGAAAGATAACCGGCAAAGATGAGCGTGAGGATAAAGGTCAACAACAAGCCCAATCCGGCACCGCGACGAAAGCCGGACCCCAACTCTGGCGCTGAGGGCATGCGCATAAATTTAAGCCCCATGAACAGAGCGGGAATAATCAGGGTCACCGCCCCAATACCGGCTATCCGATAGAGATTGATATCGAGAGATGATGAGAAATTAAAATGCGAAGGCACACCGCGCATGGACTGGCCCATGAGCCAGGCCATTTCGAAAAGCGCGGCAATGCTCACCAAGATGGCCAAAACGCCAAACAGTCGGGCAGAGTGATATGTCTTTGGCAGATAGCGCAGTAAAAAGGCGAGGGTGAAAAAATGCAGGCCAAGGGAAAACGAAAACTTGATTGGTTTGGTCCAGATATTGATATCATTGACCTCGCGCACATCCATCATATAGGCGAGCGCCATAGGCACCGCCAGAGCCAGCATGACAGCGCCCGTATACCACCAGAGACGTTCTGAAAAGGATAGATTATTCATGCTGCAAGGACCTCTTTAGGAGCGGGAAAAATATGATAAAATAATTTCATCAGGGCAAAGATTAAAAACCCGAACGGCCCGAGCATAAAACACATGATAAGAAGCGGCGCTTGCAAGATACGAGAGATTTTCATCTCGTCGGCCTGACGCGCTACTAATGTGCCGATGACAAGATCAAAGGCGAGATAATGCAGCCAGCCAGCCAGTAAGAGCCGGTCATCCTGAAACAGGGATTTGACATCGGCAAAACTGCCAAAGCCACCATCGGCCCCGAGAAAAGCGACCAGAATAAGCGCGCTATAGGGAATGGAAATCAGCGCCGGAATGACCCAGCCCGTGATCGACAAAACAAACGGCCATTTGCGCGGCAGCAATAGCAGCATCACCCAGCCGAGCATGGCAAGCTGTCCGGCTGTTTGAAAAATGAAATCTATTTCGGTCATCGCCATGATTTTCCCCTCTTTCGTACCTGTGACGGAGCGCCTCACACCATGGAGTGGCAGCTATCAAGCCTTGATGTAGAATCTTGTCGCTGTCAAGATTGAACTATGGCGGATGATTTTGCGAGGGTCAAGGAAAACTTGACAGTGACAAGATAAAATAGCTAAACATCAGATAATGAATAGAAAATCCCGACATAACACAGAAGGAAAGCTATCGGCCAAGCGGCCCTATCACCATGGGGATCTGCGCCGGGCCCTGCTTGATGCGGGGCGGGAATTGCTGGAGGAAAAGGGCGCGGACGGGTTTTCCCTGCGCGCCTGCGCGCTGCGTGCCGGGGTTTCTCATGCAGCTCCGGCCCATCATTTCAAGGATATGAAAGCGCTGTTTACGGCTCTGGCCACCGAGGCTTTTGACTTGTTCGGACAGGCTCTGGCCGATGCTCGCGATGAGAGCCTCACCCCCAAGCAGCAAATTGTCACTTCATTCAGGGCTTATCTTGGTTTTGCCCGTGCGCATCCGGCTTGGTTTAAGCTGATGTTTGATTCGGCAAGACTTGAATGGCACGATGAGGTTTTAAAAGAGGCGGGTGCCAAGGCCTATGAGCAATTATCTTTATTATCGAAACCGTTTATTGATAGCAGCGGCAAGCCGGCGCCGCTGATTGAAATGCTGGTTTGGAGTTTGCCCCATGGGGTCGCCCATCTGGAACTGGCCGGACAAATCGGTTGCGATTATGCCCCCATATCCGATCAATGGCTGGAGGATTATCTGAAACTGACAGCAGAATTACTGGACAGGCTTTAGTCTTTATACCGCCCGACCACGAGGCAGCCATTAGTGCCGCCAAAGCCGAAACTATTGGTCAGGAAAGTGTCGATTTTGGCATTGTCGACCCGCTCGCGAATGATTGGTAGGTCTTCAAATTCCGGATCGATATTTTCAATATTGGCCGAAGCGGTGAGGAAATTATCGCGCATCATCAATAGGGAAAATACGGTTTCTTGCGCCCCAACTGCGCCAAGAGAATGGCCGGTCAAAGATTTGGTCGATGAAAAGGGCGGGATTTTTTCGCCGAACACTTCGCGAATAGCGGCTGTCTCTTTGCTGTCGCCCACAGGGGTCGAGGTGCCATGGGTATTGATATAATCAATTTCCCGATCCGTGCTGGCCATGGCCAATTGCATACAGCGCACCGCGCCCTCGCCAGAAGGGGCAACCATGTCAAAGCCATCGGAATTGGCCCCATAGCCCAATATTTCCCCATAAATGGGCGCGCCCCGGGCCAAAGCATGGCCCAGCTCTTCAACCACCACAACCGCCGCGCCGCCAGCAATAACAAAGCCATCGCGATCGCGATCATAAGCCCGCGAGGCGGTTTGTGGCCGATCATTATATTTGGTCGACATCGCGCCCATGGCATCAAACAGATTTGACATGGACCAGTTTAATTCCTCCCCGCCCCCGGCAAAAATCATATCCTGCTTGCCAAGCTGAATTTGCTCATAGGCCGCGCCAATGCAATGGATGGACGTCGCGCAGGCCGAGGATATGGTGTAATTAATGCCCTTAATTTTATAGGCCACTGACAACACGGCTGAATGGGATGAACTCATGGATTTGGGAACGGCAAAAGGTCCAATTCGCCGTGGGGATTTGTTTTTCTGGGTCAGCTCTGCTGCTTCCACCACCACTCTTGTGGAGGGGCCGCCAGAGCCCATAATCATACCAATGCGCGGGTCGGAAATTTCGTCGGGAGATAGCTTGGCAGTTTCTAGGGCTTCTTGCATGGCAATATAATTCCACGCAGAGCCAACACCCATGAAGCGGCGGGTTTTTTTATCCAGCACCTCTTCGGGGTCAATTTTCGGGCGACCGACAACTTGCGCCTTAAAACCGAGAGATTCA
>WFQB01000058.1 GCA_015487305.1 Parvularculaceae bacterium
ACAATACCCATCGCGAAGCCAATTATGTCGTTTTGTTATCGCCAGATGTTCCGGCAGTGCTGTTGGAGCTTGGGTTTATTTCCAATAGCAGCGATGAGAAAAACCTGCGCTCCAAGGCCTGGCGGCGCAAATCTCTTGGTGCGGTGGCTGATGCCATTGATATCTATTTTGACGGGCTTGGCCCGGTAAAACAGGCAAGTGTGGCCGGCGGGGCGCAATAAGCTTTCCAGCCTTTATATTGCGGCAATTTAAGTCCATTTCCTGCCGAATTTCCTCCATATTCACGCACTAAAAGGCTTTGTCCGTTGCCTCCATTATGGGGTAAATCAAGGGTGTTTTTATCGGCAAAAGCGTAATAGAATGATGCCCTGATAAGGGCAGCCATTGCCACCACGCCTGCCCATCTTGCGAGTTTTAAGTGTCCTGATGAGTTTCTATCCAAAATTGTAAAGTGCTGACCCCATGTCCGATAAGTTCGAAAATGATAAGCCCGAAACCCCAGATGGTTCTGCTCCTATTGAGGCGCAAGAAGGTCTGAAGGGCGATGACAAAAATCTTGATGACAGCTCTACCGTGGGGGCATTGTCCGACCAAGAGGATGAACTTTTTGTGGATGAATTATCAAAAGACGAGGGATTGACCCATGAAGCGCTTGCGGGTGAGGCGCTGGAGGGCGAGCCACACGAAACAGAGCCGGTCCAAGATGAAAGACAATCAGACAAAGCTTTATCGGCAACAAAGCCTGAACAGGCGGCTGGAGAAAACCCAAGCCGAAAGATTGAAGCTGCAATGGATCCGATAACAGCGCCGCGCAAAGAAAAGAAAGAGCGCCCTAAACGCCGGGGTGGTTTCTGGCTTTGGTTCAAGGTTTTTGCCGGTCTTGGTGCGGTGGGGCTGGTTGTGGCTCTGGCCGCTATCGGTTGGCTGGCGCTTCATATGATGAAGCTGAGTGAAGATCTGCCACCTTATGAGCAATTGGCAGAATATGAGCCGCCAGTGACAACACGGGTCCATGCAGGCGATGGTACGCTGGTCGCGGAATTTGCCCGGGAGCGGCGCCTATTTGTGCCGATCACCGATATTCCCGACGCGGTCAAATATGCCTTTTTGTCAGCCGAGGATAAAGGCTTTTACGAGCATAGTGGTCTTGATTATCGCGGTATCCTCCGGGCACAGATTAATAATATCAGCAATTATTTGAACAATCGTTCGCTGGAAGGTGGCTCGACCATCACCCAGCAGGTTGCCAAGAACTTTTTGCTGACCTCAGAGCAAAAACTTGATCGCAAGCTGAAAGAAATGATGATTGCCCGGCGCATGGAGCGGGCTTTCACCAAAGATCAGATTTTAGAGCTCTATTTGAACGAGATCTATCTCGGCAATCGCTCCTACGGGGTGGCTGCGGCAGCGCTCAACTATTTTGATAAATCGCTTGAAGAAATCACTATTGACGAGGCGGCCTATCTGGCCACTTTGGCCAAAGCGCCGAGCAATTATCACCCCCTTCGTAATACCGAGCGGGCGATAGCGCGGCGCAATTGGATTATTGGCCGGATGCTGGAAGATGGCCATATCAGCGAAGAAGAAGCACTGGCAGCGCAAGAGCAGCCTTTAGGCGCTGTCATTGCCCCGCCTTTGGGGGCGCGATCTTCGGACACAGAATATTTTGCCGAGAAAGTGCGCAAGGAGATTGGCGAAGTTTACGGGGTTGAAAAATTATATGATGGCGGGCTGTCAATTCGCTCAACCCTAGACCCGAATTTGCAGGAAGCCGCGCATCATGCTTTGCGCAATGGACTCAATACTTATGATCGCCGCCATGGTTGGCGCGGAGCGCTGGCAAAAGTCATTTTGCCGGATTTAAATGCCATTGATGAAGATATGTCTGATGAAGAAAAACAGATATTTGAATGGCAATCCCTATTGATTGATCAAAGCTCTACCCTATTGGCAAGGCGGGCCTATGCTAAGGACATGTTGCCATGGGAGCCAGCCATTGTGCTTTCAGTTAGCACTAAATCTGCCACTCTAGGCTTTGCCGATGGGGCTAAAGGCAAGCTTGCTCTTGAGGATACTTTATGGGCGCGGGCCTATATCGACCCCAATACAATCGGTCCTGAAATAACCTCCCTCAAGGATGTTTTGCAGCCGGGTGACATCGTGCTGGCAGAGCCGAAGGTCATGGCCGAGACCGCACCGCCCATTGCTGAGGGCGAAGTTGCTGAGGGCGAAGAAGCGCCAAAACCGCAAGCACGTAAAATTGAAAAAGTGTTATTGCAACAAATGCCAGCGGTGAATGGTGGTCTCATCGCCCTTGACCCTCATACGGGGCGAGTGCTGGCCATGGTTGGCGGCTTCTCCTTTGGGGTTTCGGAATATAACCGTGCTATTCAGGCGCGCCGCCAGCCGGGCTCAACATTCAAGCCATTTGTTTATGCAGCCGCTTTGGATAGTGGCTATACCCCATCAACCATTGTTCTTGATGCGCCCTTTGTTGCGCCGTCGCTGGGCAATGAATGGTGGACCCCGGGCAATTATATTGAAGGGCGCTTTTACGGGGAAAGCACTTTGCGCCTTGGGATTGAAAAATCGAGAAATACCATGACCGCCCGCTTGGCGCAGGATATTGGCATCGGCATTATTATTGAATATGCGGAAAAATTCGGCGTCTCCAAACAATTACCCCGGGAGCTTGCCATTTCGCTCGGGGCCGGGGAGACGACCCTGATTGATCTGACCACCGCCTATGCGATGTTCGTCAATGGCGGCAAGCGCATTGAACCAGTGTTCATTGACCGAGTGCAGGATCGCTATGGAGAGACGATTTTGAAGCGTGATATGCGCCCATGCATTGATTGTGATGCGCAAGATTGGCACGGTCAGAGCGAGCCCTTTATTCCCGATCAGCGCGAACAGGTGATTGATCCGCGCACCGCCTATCAAATGGTTTCCATTCTGGAAGGGGTCATACAACGCGGCACTGGTACACGGGTGAAACCTTTTCTCGACAAGCCCTTGGCCGGCAAAACCGGCACTACCAATGATTATAAGGATGCGTGGTTTGTAGGCTTCTCGCCGGATCTGGCGGTTGGTATTTATGTGGGCTTTGACCAGCCGGCAACTATGGGGCAGGGCGAGGGTGGTGGCATTGTCGCTGCGCCGATCTTTGGCGAGTTCATGGCCGCTGCCATTGGCGATGAGCCCGGCATGCCATTTCGTATTCCTTCAGGCATTCGTCTCGTGCGGGTTAATGCTGTCACGGGACGCCCGGCCACGGCAGGCGATAGTAATATCATCCTTGAAGCTTTTAAGGTCGAAGATGACATTTACGGCTCATCGCGCTTTTCAATCCGGGGGGAAACATTAGTCGAAGGCGTGATTGATGAAGGTATTGATGATGACCTCGGTGGTCTGTATTAGTCCGTAATATAATGCGAGCGCTTCCCCAAAAGTGGACCCTTCGAGACGCTGCCTCGCAGTTCCTCGGGGGTGAGGTCGGTTTTTTTGGATAAGAAGTGCGACAAAACAAAGAACATAACGGAAATAAGGACCACCCATGCGCGCAGAAATTGCTAATCATGCTGAAGCTATCAAGCAGTCATTAGAGCTGCTGAGGAGGCGTCTTTGACTGGGATGTCGCCAAAACTCGCCTTGAAGAGTTAAACACATTAGCCGAAGACCCAAGCCTGTGGGATGACCCTGATAATGCGCAAAAGCTAATGCAGGAGCGTAATTATTTGGAGGGACAAATCACTTCTTTGCATAATCTAGCCAGCGAATTTGAAGACACTTATGCGCTGGCGGAAATGGCTTGGGAAGAAAATGATGAGGCGTCTCTTGATGAGGCAGAAAAGATTCTTGCCCGCCTGAAAGAGCGCGCTGCCAAGGCCGAACTGGAGGCATTATTATCAGGTGAGGCCGATGGCAATGATTGCTATATTGAGTTTCATCCCGGCGCTGGCGGCACAGAAAGTAATGATTGGGCAGCAATGCTGATGCGTATGTATATGCGCTGGGCAGCCAATCATGGCTATAAGGTCGAAGTGATTGAAGAGCAGCCCGGCGATGAAGCCGGCATCAAGTCTGCAACGCTGCTGATTAAGGGCCAAAATGCCTATGGTTGGCTGAAAACCGAAAGCGGCAATCATCGCTTGGTGCGAATTTCACCTTTTGATTCCAATGCCAAGCGTCATACCAGTTTTGCCTCCGTGTGGGTCTATCCGGTGATTGACGATAAAATTGAAATCGAGGTCAATGAAAGCGATTGTCGCATTGATACATTTCGCGCTTCGGGGGCTGGTGGCCAGCATGTGAACACCACTGACAGCGCCGTGCGCATCACCCATATTCCAAGCGGCATTGTGGTGCAATGTCAAAACCAGCGCTCCCAACATAAAAACAAGGCCACCGCGTGGAATTTGTTGCGGGCCCGTCTTTATGAAGAAGAATTGCAAAAGCGCGAAGAAGAGGCTCTGGCCGCCGCCGCCTCAAAAACCGATATTGGCTGGGGGCATAAGATTCGCTCCTATGTGTTGCAACCTTATCAATTGGTCAAAGATTTACGCACCAATGTTGAAAACCCCAATGCCATGGCAGTTCTGGATGGCGATATTGACGCCTTTATGGCCGCGGCTCTGGCGCAACGGGTCGCTGGGGATTAAGCATCAAAAAAAGCCCCTCCGAATAAAGAGGGGCTTTTAAATGGATCGCTAGAACTTTGCTTAACGCAGCTCGGCCTTGCCAATGCGCGATAGAAACGCACCGCTTTTCTCGCCATCTTTGCCTTCATCGCCAGAGGATTCTTCTGCGGGGGCTTCGGCAGGAGCCTCGGCACTGGCAGATTTTTCCGGCGCTGATGTTACCACACGCGGGGCAGGACTAGGCTTTTTTACTCGCCCCGATTCGGCCAGCGGATCATCGCTATGGCGGCAATTGCCGTCAAAGCGAGCACCGGTTTCAATCGATAAAGCTTTGTGCAGAATATCGCCTTTGACATTGGCGGAGGCTGCCAGCTCGACCTGACGGGCGCGAATGGAACCTTCAACTGTGCCAGAGACTTTGACCCGCTCAGAGACAACTTCGCCCTTCACGGTGGCATGTTCGCCAATGACGAGACCCTTGGCGCGAATATCGCCTTCCAAACTGCCGTCAAATTGAATTTCGCTTTCCGCCACCACAGAGCCGGTAATAACCACATCAGCGCTAATCAGCGATGGCATGCCCGGTGTCGGTTTGGGCGAAGAAGGTTTCTTCGCATTCATGCTGGCGCGTGAATTACTTGGCTTTTTGTTTGGCGTATCGCCAATTTCAACCAGTTCCGCGGACATCCCCGACTTGTCCTTGTTCTTTTTAGCTTTCGAAAACATATCTGCCTGCCTTAATAAAACGTTCCGGGTCAACCGGCTTCCCACGATAGTGAACTTCATAATGGAGGTGAGCGCCTGTTGAGCGCCCGGTATTACCCAGCTTGCCAACCTCCTGATGCAAGCTTACCTTTTGCCCCGATTTTACTGATATTGAGTTTAAATGCGCGAAACGAGTCATTAACCCATTGCCATGGTCGATCTCGACTGTGCGGCCAAAACCATTGCGCCATCCGGCAAATTTAACCCGCCCCGGGGCTGGTGCCAAAATCTGCGAACGCCATGGGGCGCCAAAATCAAGCCCATAATGCATGGCGCGGGTGCGCTTCTTGATGGGATCCCAGCGGGGACCATAGCGGCTGGACTGGCGAAAACGCACATCAACCGGTGTTGCCAGCGGTATGGTCAGCAATACATGAGAGAGAACATTCAACTCATCCAATTGTGCTTCAATGCGTTGCACGGACTGGTAATAAACCGATTGCGTGGTGTTGCCCATCTCATCCTCAATCGGATAAAGCGGGCCGCCAACACCGGAAAACTCATCATCGACAGCTTCCATGGCCGCCAGCGCGACACGCTCGCGGGTCACCATCGGGGTCATATCGATGCCGGTAGCGGCCAGAATGGCTTTTAGTTCTGCTGTTTGTTTGCGAATTTCTTCTTCAATGGTGGCCAGCAGTAAAACCTGCTCGGCCCCATAAGCGGCGGCAGAGCTGCGCATCTCGTTCAACACCGGATCATCAATGTCAAATGCCAGGCGGCTGGAGAAAACTTCGCCAAGGGCTGCTTCTTCCAGTTTGGAAATGCGAGACTGGCGCGGTGTTGGCTCGCGCCCTGTGGGGTCAACCATCAGGCGATTACCGTTTTTGATCTTAACGCCTTCCGGTCCGCCAGAGCGGGCCAAGGAAACCGCTAATTGCTCTAGGGCAATATCGCCGGTGATTTTATTTTCGGTAATAGCGCGAATGGCCTCATGGCGATTTTGTAATTGCGCCAGACCGGCATCAAATTCTTGTGTGTACAGAACATTCAGGGCGGCGATTTCATCAAGGGCGGCTTCTGTTTCAGCAAGGCGGCGGCGGGCGGCATCTTCGACAATGCGCCGCTCGCGTTGTTCGCCAACAATGATTTGCTCTTTAAAGACAACATTGACCGAGGAATAGGCAACCCAAAGCAACGCTCCGAATAAAATCGTTGCCAGCGCAATTTGCGTCTGTGGGGTAAGGCGGATGAAGCGAACCACACCATCACTACGATGATAAATTTGCCGCTCGCGGAAGAACTTGCTTACACTACGCCAAAACCGATTGGACTCACGCCCCATGGCAACTCAGCCCCTTTAAACATCAAGATGCCGTTCATCTTTCCCCCGCAAGAAATGATGACACCGCTCTAAACCAACCCCTGCCACGCATTGCAGCCCATTTGGGCGCAAATCGCAACAGGATTTATACATTATAACGCTTCTTTTTTTAACGCATCATGAACCAAGAAATGCAGATATTAGGCAAATTGAGCATAAATCGGCGAATGTTCAAGGTTGAAATGGTCAAAAATGGCTTAAATGCTAGGGTTTGAGGCCTTGCCGTGCCTGTTGGCGCCGGGGCTTTGCCCAGTCAGGTCAGGGGCAAAGATTTTCATAAAATTCCCGGCCAAAGCCTGCCTTGAAGCGGGCATTATGGTTAAAGGGTGGTTTCAAGCCTCCGGGAAAGCGCGCCACAACCAGATCTCGAAAATGAGCAACGGGATTTTGCCCTCTTTTTTCGGCCATCAGGCGAAACCATTTCGCACCAATGGCCACATGGCCAATTTCGTCTTCATAAATGACCAAAAGAGCATCGGCATTGTCATCGTCCCCATACTTGCGAAATTTCTCAATCATACCGGGTGTGACATCAAGCCCTCTTGCCTCCATCACCAAAGGGGCAAGAGCAAGGCGTGCCAGCACATCATCCATGGTGCGGGTGGCTATATCCCACAAGCCCGAATGGGCGGGCAAATCCCCATAAGCAAGCCCCATGGCCGATAAGCGTTCTGACAGTAGATTGAAATGGCGCGCCTCATCATCGGCAACGCTCAGCCAATCGCCGATAAATTCATTGCTGAGCTCATAATTGGTTTCAGCTAAAACCTGTTCGGCAAAACGAGCCGTCATATCAAGGGCGAGATCAATCGCCGTTACCTCAATATGGGCAATAGCGTGAATGAGGCTGGCGCGGCCTTGGCTGTTGCCAAAGCGCCGTTTGGGCATTTTGCCGGGAGACCATAATTCCGGGCGTTCGGGCCGGGCCGGATGATCGCTCAACTCAGTATTATGGGGGGATGACGGCAAAGAGCCTTCACGCCATTTAGCAACAAAGCGCCTTGTGGCAATGGCCTTTTGCCATGGATCAGCAATTTGCAATATCCTGATGGCTTCTTGGCAGGCATCTTTATGGTCTCGAACTTCCAGCAATTATTTCAGTGCCTTCAACGCGTCCAGAACGGCCTCGGCATGATTGGCGACCTTTACCTTAGGCCAGATTTCTCGAATAACTCCCTTGGGGTCGATGAGGAAGGTACGCCGTTCAATACCCATATATTCGCGGCCATAAAGCTTTTTGAGAACCCAAACGCCATATTTTTCAAGCATTTCTCCGCTTTCATCACTGGCGAGAGGAATTTTTAGCTCTTGCTTGGCAATGAAATTTTCATGGCGTTTGACGCTGTCTTTGGAGACCCCGAGAATTTCAGCGCCAGCCCGGCGAAATCGGCTTTGGTTTTCACTAAAGGCAATGGCCTGCTTGGTGCAGCCGGGGGTGCTATCCTTGGGATAGAAATATAAAACCAGCCATTTACCCCGATAATCTTTAAGGGCGACATTTTCGCCGCCATTGCGCGGCAGGGTAAAGGCGGGGGCTTTGTCGCCAACAGATAATTGTGACATTTAAGGGAGACTCCAAAAAATTTATTCAGATTTTAATTCTCATGACGGCAAATCATGGCTGATACATGGCTGATATAAAGGTAAAAACCCAATCCATAAAGCACTTCCAAGCTTTTTGTTGCGCGAAGGGAAAGCCAAATGCTATACTATAACAAGGTGGAGATTGATTTAATTTGTAATAACGAACGGCTGGGGTCGGTACGCCGTCAATGAAAAAAATTACGCGCCGTGCTGCGCTAATAACCATGGAAATTGTGGCGCTGCTTTTGGCTGCCATGGCCGGGCTCGGCTTTTTCCTCTATTGGAAGGCCTCCCATGGTGGCCTTGATCTGGCTATTGCCAAACCAACCATTGAAGCAAAAATGGCCAAACGTCTGGGGGCGGAGGGCAAGGTCAGCATTGGCAAAATCACCCTGCAAAGAACCCGGCCCGAGGCAGAAAATAAAGGGCCGTTTCGACTTATTTTTGATGATCTGGTTTATCAGTCCGGTAACCAGCAAGAAGACGACGCCCATTTTTCCCGTTTTGCTGTGCGGTTTGAAACCGGGGATTTAATGCGGGGGAATTTCCAACCGCGCTTTGTAGAGATTTTTGATGCCAATGTTACCTTGATCCGTAATGCGGATGGTCGGTTTGACTATGGTTTGCGCCTTGGTGGCGGCTTGGGCGGGATCGCCGAGAGTCAGCCATCGGATGAAAATGGAGGTGGTGCTGTGGCTTCACCATTTCTGCTAGATCTGTTTGCAGCGCAAGGGGGCAGCAATCCAGGCACTTTTGAAGGTGCGATTATTGATAATGCCAGTTTTGTTTTTCGCGATGGCGTATCAGGGCAAGTCTGGCAGGCCGATGGCATGACATTGGTCGCGGAACAATTGGGTGATGGCGATTATCGATTGAAACTTGATGTGCCCCTGCAATATGATGGTATAGCGGCTCATGTGACAGTGACGGCATTTTCCCGCAGCGCCGACGATCGGGTCAATGCCTTTATGGAAGTGGATAAAGTACCGGCCGGCGAACTTTTCAGCATATTCGTTCCCGACAATCATGCCTTTGTGCGTGAGGCCCGGCTTTCTGGCGGCATTGATTTTACCCTCGATAGTAAAGGGCAAATTGAGGAAGCGAAGCTTGACCTCACCAGCGATGGCGGGGTTTTGCACATGGGGCAGTTGGTGGTGCCTTTTGACAGCCTTACCTATCAGGGGAAATTTCTTGCTGCGACGCGCAGCTTTATTTTTGATCCATTACATATTGAAGCAATGGATACCAGTGGCTCTCTGGAAGGCTATATCTCCTTTGGCGGCAGTAATGAAGACGATATCGAATTTGCCATTGCATCCAATGGTTTGATGATTGGAGCGTTGGGTATTTTTGAGGCACCAATTTATCTAACCGATCTCAATATAGCTGGAATGTTTCAGCCAGCGCAAAATATTGCCCGTTTTGACGAGGCTGTGTGGGATTTTGCCGGGTCAAAATTTGACGGCGCGCTTAGCGTGCAATGGGCAGCAAATGAAAACCCGCAAGCTCCCATCTCGCCGGGTGTGAATGCAAAAGGCACGGTAAGCGGCAGTGTTAATGTAAAAAATCTAATAGCCGGATGGCCCGTAAGAGTTGCGCCGGATGCAAGGAAATGGGTGAAAAAAAATATTCATCAGGCCGAAGTGTCAAATATTGTATTTGCCCTTGATATTCCCCTCGGGGCTATCATGCCGACAAAGCTTGAGTCTGAGCAGGATTTGAAAATCAGAGACGAAAACCCGCTTGATGATGACATGGTTGATGTGCGCTTTACGGTAGATGATGGCAAAGCCATTTATCTTCCCGGCATGCCCCCCTTGCAAAACATTCATGGCACCGGACATTTGCGCGGTAATGGACTTTCCATCAAGCTGAAAACCGGCACGGTTGGGGGGATGATTATCACTGGCGGTGAAGTTGATATGCCAAAATTTTTGCCGCGTGGCGGCCCTGCTTATTATCGAGCGCAGGTCACCGGTCCGGTGCGTGAAGGGTTAAGATTGCTTGATCAAAAACCGCTTCAATTATTTGCGCAATCGCGGCTGTCACCTGAAATGTTCTCCGGTCAGGGCAGTTTTTCTCTGGAGATCATGCGCCCCATGCGGGAGATTGTATCGGTTAAAGAAATGTCCATTACCGGCACCGGCAGTTTTGAAGATGTTAGTGTCATTGGCCTGATGGCAGATCGCGATATTGAAGAGGCCAAGGGCAATATCCGTTTGGCACGGGATCGATTGCTTATAGATGCTGACGGGTTGATTGCCGCATCACCGGTGCGCTTTACCTGGGACCGCCCTCTCAATAATAGGAAAATTGGCGCGATGCGTTTTAGTGGTATGATGGATACTGTAACCGCAGATTCTTATGGCTTTTCAGTGCGGCAGTTTTTACGCGGTACACTTCCCTATACGGTCACATTGCAAACACGCGGTGAAGAAACTGTTGATATCGCTGTCAGCGCCGATCTTACCAATACTGAGATTTATCCCGGTTTCTTTTCATGGCGCAAACCCAAAGGTAATCAAGGGTCTCTTTCCTTAAGGCTAATTCCGCCGAGCAAAGATGATGTTTGGCGGGTCGAGGATTTTGAATTGCGTGCCAATGAGATGAGCCTTATCGGTCATGGTCGGGCCGATAAAGAGGGTAAGTTTTTATCGGCGGTGGTTGAGAAATATTATGTCAAAGACCGCGCTGATTTTTCCATGGAAGCCAAGCGCAATCCGGCGGGTGATTTAACGGTTACTCTGCGCGGGGACCGCGCTGATGCCAGCGGGCTTATTACAGAAATATTGCGTTCAGGTGGCGAAGGAAAGCTTCCCGGCGGCTTTACCCTTGATGTCAATCTGGAAACCTTGTTCCTGAACGGCAAAGCCAGCCTTAGCCCGTTTACGGCAAGCCTGCGCCATGATGGTGAAGCGATGCAGGCGGTGAACATTTTGGGGAAATTCTCTGACGGCAGCCCCTTGTCCATGGAATTACGCTCTGACGGCTCGGATCTTGGCAGAAAATTTATCGTTGAATTTGGCAATCTGGCGCAATTGGTAGAAGGCTTATTTGGCATTGACAGTATTCGTGGTGGTGTCGGGCGGTTTGACGCCGATTTGTTTCGTGGCGGGGCTCTGGCCGGTCAGTTTAACGCCGAAAGCGTAACGATTGTCCGCGCGCCTCTGATAGCGCGTATTCTATCTGCGGGGTCGCTCGATGGACTAGGCAAATTGCTAAATAATGAAGGTATTACCTTCAGCACCGTGACCTCAGAAATCGTTTTTGCCAAAGACCTTATCTCATTTAACAAAACACGCGCGACCGGACCTTCCTTGGGGATATCCCTTGAAGGCAATGTTAATCTTGCCAGTAAAGAGTTTGACTTAAACGGCGCATTAGCCCCAGCCTATCAGTTTAATTCCATGCTTGGTAATATCCCCGGTCTTGGGGAAATTCTGGTTTCTCGCGAAGGCGAGGGCGTGGTTGCCTTTACCTATACGGTCAGCGGGCCGATAGCCGAGCCAACGGTCACAGTGAACACATTGTCTGCCTTGGCACCGGGAATATTCCGCCGCATATTTGATCCCTTGCGGCAAAAAAGGCCGACCACGGAAGAATTGCTGGAAGCAGCCATCAACGCCGTGGAAGACCAGCTTCGCGATGATATTCCCACGGTAGAAATTGACGAATTGCCGATGATGTCCGGCGTAGATGATGTTGCCGATGAAATTACTGGAGAGATTGCTGCCGAGGCGTTAGAAGAAATTGCCGATCCGCAATAGGGCGTGAGCGCCTATTCAACCCTGATTAGGGCATGTTTCTTCTTGCCAATCGACAATTTGATAACCCCGTCCTGCAGATCATCAAGGCTCAGCATTTTGTCGCGCCCCACAAGGGCGTCATTGACTTTCAAAGCACCACCTTTGATATGGCGCAATCCCTCGCCATTGGAAGCGATCAACCCGGCCTCGCGAAATGGTCCCAATAATTGCACGCCTTCGCGAAGGGCGCTTTTGCTTATAGTGATGCTCGGCAAATCGCCGCCCGCATGGCCCTGTTCAAACACTTGGCGGGCGGTTTCGGCGGCATCTTCTGCGGCCTTCCTGCCGTGCAAAAGGGCCGTGGCTTCGGTGGCCAGTATTTTCTTGGCCTCGTTCAACTCTGCGCCTTCCAGTTTTTCGAGTCGAATAATTTCATCAACTGGCATAGTGGTAAAGCGGCGCAGCAATAGGCCAATATCGGCGTCCTCGGCATTGCGCCAATATTGCCAATAATCATAAGGCGAGCATAAATCCGGATCGAGCCATACGGCACCGCCCTCGGTCTTACCCATTTTCTTGCCCGAAGCGGTGGTCAAAAGCGGGGTGGTAAGACCAAACACTTCCGCTTGCTCATCGCCCTTAGCAGCCGCAACCCGGCGGCATAATTCAACGCCATTGATGATATTGCCCCATTGGTCCGATCCGCCCATTTGCAAAACGCAATCAAAGCGCCGCTGTAATTCGAGATAATCATAGGCCTGCATCAGCATGTAATTAAACTCAAGGAAAGTCATCGGGCTTTCGCGCTCAAGGCGAAGCTTGACGCTGTCAAAGGTCAGCATGCGGTTAATGGTGAAATGCACCCCGTAATCGCGCAGAAATTCCACATAGCCAAGATGCGATAGCCAGTCATCATTATTGACCATAATCGCATCCGTTTCACCTTCGCCAAAGGTCAGGAATGGGTCAAAAGCTTTTTTAATACCGGCAAGATTTTGCTCAATATCGGCATCGGTTAAAAGCTTGCGTTGCTCATCCTTGCCGGTGGGGTCGCCGACCTTGGTAGTGCCGCCGCCCATCAAGACAATAGGCCGATGGCCGGTCTGTTGCAGCCAGTATAGCATCATAATTTGAATAAGACTGCCCGCATGAAGGCTCGGCGCGGTGGCATCAAAGCCAATATAACCGGTGACCACGCCGGAAGCAGCGCGCTCGTCCAGCGCTTCAAGATTGGTCCCCTGATGGATAAATCCCCGGGATTGAAGGACATTGAGAAAGTCTGATTTATATTGGGCCATGAGTGCATTTCTTCTTGATTTCTATCGGTCTTGTAGGCGATGTCCTCGCCGAGGTCCAGACAGGTATGATTTGAGTTTTACTGGCAAACGGCTTTAAGCTTTCGGTCCGTTGCCAATAGTGAGAATGAATTGATGTCCCATGCTTCCTCCCGTCAGCTAACCGCTCTTGGCTTTATGGCCGGCACTTCCCTTGACGGGGTTGATGCAGCGGTGATTGTCAGTGATGGCATGGGCGCGGTGGAGATGGGACCGTGCTTGCATATGCCCTATGATCGCGACACCAAAATCGCGGTGACCCGGGCGACCAAAGCTGCATTGGAAGGCCGCGAGACGGCGCAGGAAATTACCAAGGCCATTGACCTTGTCACCACAGCCCATATTCGCACTGCGCAAAAGCTGATGGAGCAGCATTATCTCACCGCCAAGGAAATCGACATTATCGGGTTTCATGGCCAGACAATTTTGCATCGCCCAAAAAACCAGCGCAATCTTGTGGGGCGGTCCTGGCAAATTGGTGCCGGGACGGTGGTGGCGCAGGAATTAAAAATCGATGTGGTCGATGATTTTCGCGCCGCCGACATTGCCGCTGGAGGAGAGGGCGCGCCTTTTGCCCCGGTCTATCACAATGCGCTGGTGCGGGCGCAGGAACCTTCGGGGCCGGTTTGTGTTTTGAATCTGGGCGGCGTTGGCAATGTCACCTATGTGCCCGAAGACGGATTGGAAAGCGAATTGATCGCGTTTGATACTGGCCCGGCCAATGGTTTGATTGATCAATGGATGGAGTTGAAAACCGGAAAAGGCATGGACGAAGACGGCAAGATGGCGGCCAAGGGCAAGGTCAATGAGGAAGCCTTGCAATTAATGGCGCTTAATCCTTATTTGCGCCGCCAGCCGCCAAAATCTCTTGATCGCTATGATTTCAAACTGACCCAGGTGGAAGGTTTGAATGTTGAGGACGGCGCGGCGACTTTAACGGCTTTTACAGCAGAATGCATCGCCCGCGCCGCCGATCTGCTACCGGCCCCGCCTGTCGGCTGGGTTATCTGCGGCGGCGGTCGCCATAATCCGGTGATGATGAAGGCGCTGGCCGAGCGCCTCGACGCGCCAATAAAAACCGCCGAAGATGTCGATTGGCAAGGCGATTTCATAGAAGCCCAATGCTTCGCCTATCTCGCCATTCGCAGCCTCAAAAAACTCCCTTTAAGCTTCCCCAAAACCACTAATGTACCATCGCCATTGACGGGCGGGCATTATCATAAAGGGCGTGGGTTGTAGTACACAAGCTACAATCAAAAGAAACAAACTCATCGGTGAGGTGCGAGCGTTAGCGAGCCTCGAAGGGTGGCGATGAAGTAATAAACTTCCCCCCTCCCGTCATCCCCGCGAAGGCGGGGACCCATCTCGGGAAGAATCAAAATGAGCGGAAAGCAATTTTATTTGCGTTCTGTCAAACAAGAATATCGGGCTATCAGAGTGGAGAGGATCAGAGCTCCCCGCCTGCGCGGGGACATGTGGGTCCCGGTTCTGCGAAGCGTCATTTCATGCCGCATCGCGCCCGGGATGACGAGGAAGAGAAAATTGCAATTAAGAAAAACACTCATCCAGAGGTGCCCGACTTTGTCGGGCCTCGAAGGATGGCGATGAAGATATCAATTTTCCACGAAGACCATCATTTTACAGCAGCATAGTAAATTTAATGATGAAAGATCAGCACATCGCCGCCATCCTCCGAGGCTCACTTTGGTTCGCACCTCAGGTTGAGTCTGGTTTCGAATTAATTTTAATTTCTTCGCAAGAGCGCCTTGTTGGAACAATCAACCTGCTCTATTTATCATGTATGGAAGATATGCCATTTACCAATCAAAGTGAATATACATTGCCTGGTAATTTACTGGCACAATTAAAAGGCAGATATGCTGAACCCCAACGGCATTATCATACATGGTCGCATATAGGGCAGTTATTGCAGGAATATGGTGGTGTCGCAGAGTATATCACCCATAGAGCGGCGGTGCTGTGCGCGCTATATTATCATGATGTCATATATGAAATTCCTTCCTCTGATAATGAGTGCAAAAGTGCAGATTTGATGAAGCAGGAATTGCAAGACCATATTGGCGCTGATGATCTGGCGCTTGCAGCAAAGTTAATAATAGCCACAAAAGAGCATGAGGTTGATGCTTCACTTGAAGGCACGAAAAAGCAAGACTGTGCGTTGTTTCTGGATATGGATATGTCAATCTTGGGCGTGCCGCGAGATGATTATCTTCAATACGCCGAGAAAATCAGGAAGGAATATTTCTTCGTTCCGGAGGAGTTATATAAGACAGGCAGGTGTAAAATATTGGCAGGTTTTCTGGAGCGAAGGCGGATTTACTTTTCATCATTTTATTTTGAGAAGCTTGAGGGTCCTGCCCGTGCTAATATTGCCCATGAGATGAGGTCTCTCTTACGGCCTTAAATACACACCACCAAACCCATTGCCCCCCATTGCCCCAAAGTCCATAATACGCCAAACTCCCACCCATGGAATTTGATTACAAACCCATCATCATCGCTCTCTTCGTCGGCTTTGGCGTCCTGGAGGTGCTGACCGGGCGGTTTGTTGAGAAGGGTAAAATCCGCCGTGATGATATTTGGATTGAGGCGATTGGCACCGGGGTTTTTATTCTGATTGCTTCGCCGCTGATATTTTACGGGGTTCCCATCATCATCAATTTTTTTGCCCCCAATTCACAAGGGGCGTGGAGCGACTGGCCATGGTATGTGATGCTCGGGGTTTTGCTGGTCGGTGATGAACTGGTGCATTATTGGTGGCATCGCCTGTGCCATGAAATCCCCTGGCTTTATAACTGGCACCGTTCTCATCATTCCTGCGAATATATGTCGGTGCGGCTGGCCTATCGCAATAATATCTTTTTCTTCTTTTTCATGCCAAGCTTGTGGGTTTCTGCGGCGCTTTTGCATATGGGTTTTGGGCCGGTTTATGCGCCCTATGTGACGGTGAAAATGGCGGTCAATTTTGGCTCCCATTGCCCCTTGCGCTGGGACACATGGTTTTACAAACAAAAATGGCTCTCGCCAGTGATCTGGGTGTTTGAGCGCATCATCACCACCCCTGCCGCCCATGCGGCCCATCATGGCAAGCACAAATCCGACGGCACCACCAATTACAAAGGCAATTATGCCAATCTGTTCTTTTTCTGGGATGTCTTGTTTGGGACCGCGAAATTGGCGCGCCGGGCGCCCAAGGAATTTGGCCTTGAGGAGATTGAGCCGAAAAGCTGGAAACATGAGATGTTCTGGCCGCTCTGGGATGATGATCGCCAGCGCCATAAGGAGTGAGCGCGGCAAATAGCCCCCAAACCTCGCCATTGGCCTCAAAAACCCTCTAAAAACCCCTATTTTTGGCGGCTTTTGCCCCTTTTTTTTAACTATAAATTCGCCACTGGCCCCTATGGTGTTTTCTAGGCAAAGCGCTCTATTATAACATTAGCCCCTAAAACCCTGCAGGTAGTTTCATGCTTTCGACACTTTTTGGAATGCTCTCCGCCGATATGGCGATTGACCTCGGCACCGCCAATACGCTGGTCTATGTGAAGGGCCGAGGCATTGTTCTAAACGAGCCATCTGTGGTGGCGATTGAAAATCGCGGGGGGCGCAAGGTTGTGCGCGCGGTCGGTAATGATGCCAAAGAGATGCTGGGCCGCACGCCCGGCGAGATTCAGGCAATCCGGCCCATGCGTGACGGGGTGATTGCCGATTTTGAAGTCGCCGAGGCGATGATCAAGCATTTCATCCGCAAAGTGCATAATCGGCGCTCTTTTGCCAGCCCGCGCATTGTTGTTTGTGTCCCATCCGGGGCAACAGCAGTGGAACGCCGGGCTATTCAGGAATCCGCCCTTTCTGCCGGGGCGCGCAAAGTGGATCTGATTGAAGAGCCCATGGCCGCAGCCATTGGCGCCAATCTGCCCGTAAATGAAGCCACTGGCTCGATGATTGTCGATATTGGCGGCGGCACCACCGAAGTGGCTGTTATTTCCCTTGGCGGCATTGTCTATTCGCGCTCGGTTCGGGTTGGTGGCGACAAGATGGACGAGTCCATCATTTCCTATATTCGCCGCGAACATAATTTGCTGATTGGCGAAGCCTCGGCTGAGCGCATCAAAAAGGAAGTGGGTGCGGCCACTCTGAATAGTGAAGATGGCGAGATTATCATCCATATAAAGGGGCGCGATTTGATGCATGGGGTGCCCAAAGAGGTTCGCATTACCCAAGCGCAGATTGTTACGGCATTAAACGAGCCGGTATCGCAAATTATTGAAGCGGTGCGCGTGGCGCTGGAGGCAACACCGCCAGAGCTGGCCGCTGATATTGTGGATACCGGTATCATGCTCACCGGGGGCGGGGCTTTATTGAAAAATCTCGACAAAATCCTGCGCGATGAGACGGGTCTGCCGGTTTCCATCGCCGATGATCCCTTATCATGTGTTGCCCTTGGAACCGGCGCGGCTCTTGAAAATGATCGTTCCATGCGTCGGGTCTTGTCGACAGCCATGTAACAGGCGTAGATTTAAAGCTTCCTGCGAAGGGCTTTAGGGTCTTAGGTTCACGCATTTTGCATATCGGAGTATTTCAATGGAAATCCTCGGCCAGTTCCGCCGGGAAGGATTGGGCAGGCGGGAGAACCGCCGTTTAGGGCTCATCTTTCTTATGGCCTTGTCTTTTTCCATGGTGTTGTTCAGTCTTTTCGGGGCGCGGGCATCGGTGTTTGAAAAGGCCCGCGAAGCCCTGTTGGATATTTCCGAACCGGTTTTAAGCGTGCTTGGCAGCCCCATTCGCTGGGTCGATGCTCGCTTTGGCGATCTTTCCGATTATATCAATGTGCTTGATGAGAACAAAAGGCTGCGCGAAGAAAATGCCGAATTGCGCGCCTGGATGCATGAAGCGATTACCCTGCAACGTCAGCTTGATTATTTTCGCGGCGTTTTAGGGGTCGAACTGCCCGAGCCTGCCGATTATGTGGATGCGCTGGTCATTGGGGAGGTTGATACGCCGTTTCAGCGCTCCATGATTTTAAATGCCGGGGCGAGCCAAGGCATTGAGAACGGATTTGCAGTTGTGCAAGATGCCGGCATGGTTGGCCATGTGGTGACCACCGGAAAATCAGCCTCGCGGATATTATTGCTCACCGACCCGTCAAGCCGCACCCCGGTGGTGGTTGAAGGGGCCGAACTTGAAGCCATTTTGGTCGGGCGCTCTCGTGGGCGTCCGGCACTGACATTTTTTGCCACAAGAGATCCGGAAGGACTTGCGGTTGGGCAAAGGGTTGTCACTTCTGGGGCGGGCGGGGTATTGCCGCGAGGTATACCCATTGGCGAAGTGACCAATATTTCCGATGATGGGGTGCGGGTTAAATTGTTTGCCAATTATGCCGGCACGGATTTTGTTCGGGTCGTCAAATATCATTTCCAACCTGATCTAACGCAGGTTGAAGAAAATGATGTTGACGAAGCGCCACAAGCTAATGACGAGGCTGATGACGAGGGTGGCGATGAGTGAGCTCGCTCAAGATCGGCGCTGGCTCGCCCTGACACCAACATTGATGGCGATTGCCGGGGTGGTTTTATTGCTTTTGCCCTTGCGCCTGTTTGGCGGCTATGTGCCAACACCGATTATACCCTTGGCAGTGATTTTCTTTTGGTCGCTTTATGAGCCGGATCTCATTCCCTATCCGATAGTGTTTCTCATCGGCCTTTTGCAGGATTTTCTAACTGGCGGCACGGTTGGCGTTTGGGCTTCCGTTTATCTGTTTTCCCAATGGCTGATTTTGCAACAACGCAAATATTTTCTCGGGCGCGAGCAGCATGTGGTGTGGCTTGGGTTTTCCATTACCGTTGTGGTCATATCGATCATTATCTGGCTGGAGCAAAGCCTGCTCACTCGTACGCTTTTGCCTTATACGGCCTCGCTATGGCAATGGGTGGTGACGATTGCCATTTATCCATTATTGTCGATAGCCTTCTCCTTTCTCCATAAACGCGCTATCATGGAGGAGGAGTAGGCCTCATGCGTTTAGAACCTTTCGATACCCAACGTCATATGGTGTTTTCGCGCCGGGCGACTGTGTTTGGGGGCGGGGCAAGCCTGTTATTTTTAGGGCTTGGGGCGCGGCTCTATCAATTACAAATTAATGAGCATGACAATTATCAGGCCTTGGCCGAGGATAATCGCTTTAATCAAAAAATCATCATGCCCCTGCGCGGAGAGATTTTTGATCGCTTCGGTAAAGCGGTGGCCACCA
Organism: Parvularculaceae bacterium; assembly: GCA_015487305.1. Lineage (GTDB taxonomy): Bacteria > Pseudomonadota > Alphaproteobacteria > Caulobacterales > Parvularculaceae > S012-90. The sequence continues at coordinate 19,662 of WFQB01000058.1, forward strand.
GCCGACAAAATTTTCAGGTATTAATGGTGCCTGAAGATGCCGGAGATGTGGAGCGGGTATTACGCGAAGTTGCCGATGTGCTGGAGCTGGATCAAAAAGAGCTGGCCCGTATTCGTAAAGATGCTGCGCGCCAACGCAGTTTCACGCCGGTGTCAATTGCCGATAATATTTCCTGGGATCAATTTGCCCGGCTTAATTTTCTCGCCCCGCGCCTGCCGGGCCTGCGTTCCGAAGTGGCGGCCACCCGTGACTATCCGCTTGGCCCAAGCGGCGCCTTTGTGGTTGGCTATGTGGGCGCACCCAATGAGCGCGATCTTGATCAGGCCGAAAGCGAGGAGACCAGATTATTATTGCGCCAGCCGGGCTTTCGCATTGGCCGCGCCGGTATTGAGCGCCGGTTTGATGAAAAATTACGCGGCGAGGCGGGATCGGTGACGGTGCAGATCAACGCCCATGGTCGGGTGATTGAGGAATATCCAAATCTTGCCGACCAGCCAGTGCAGGGCCAACCCATTGGCCTGACGATAGATGCGGAACTACAAGAGCAGGTGAGTAAAATTCTTGCCGCCACCAATGATGACGCCAATCGCAATACGGACCATCATGAGATGAGCGCCAGCGCTGTAGTGATGGATGTTCATAGCGGCGATATTCTGGTCTATGCCTCTGTGCCGGCCTTTGATCCCAATGAATTTAATATCGGCATCAAGCAATCGCGCTGGAAGGAATTAAATGAGAGCGAATTAAAGCCAATGCTCAACAAGCCGATTGGCGGCGCTTATCCTCCCGGCTCTACATTCAAGCTGATAACCGCCATTGCGGCGCAAGAAGAAGGTATCGAACCTTCCCATAAAGTCACCTGCCGTGGTTCTCTCTGGTATGGCGGGGTTGAGTTTAATTGCTGGAAAAAAGAAGGCCATGGTCGGCTGGATATGCGCGGGGCGATTAAGCAATCTTGTGATGTTTATTTCTGGGATCTGGCCCAACGCATTGATATTGACAAGCTGGCTGAAGTTGCAAGGCGCTTTGGCCTTGGCAATATTCACGATATTGGCCTTGGCGGGCAGGTCGCCGGCACGATACCAAGCCGTGAATGGAAAAAGAAATATTACCGCTCCAATCCGGCGCAACAGACATGGTTTCCCGGCGAAACCCTGTCCGTGGCTATCGGGCAGGGGGCGCCGACGACAACGCCTTTGCAATTAGCGGTGATGACATCACGGCTTGCTACCGGGCGCGAAGTGCATCCGCGTCTGGTGCGTTATCTGGATGGTCAAAGCCAGCCAATTCCTGATTTTGCGCCTTTGCCCATGGATTTGCAGGAATTGGAGGTGGTGCGTTCCGGCATGGATGCGGTGGTCAATGAATGGGGCACGGCGGCGCGCTCGCGATTGGAAAAACCGGAATGGCGCATGGCCGGTAAAACCGGCACCAGCCAAGTGCGCTCGCTACAATATGATCCCGTCACCGGGCGGCGGCTTAAAAATTATGAATTGCCATGGAAAGAGCGCGATCATGCTTTGTTTGTCAGCTATGCGCCTTATGAAAATCCGCGTTATGCGGTGGCAGTTGTAGTCGAGCATGGTTCATCGGGCTCTGGCACGGCGGGACCAAAGGCCCGCGATATTATGCGGGCTGTGTTGACCAAAGACCCGGCCAAAATCGCCACCTATGCCCCCAAGCCGGGGGATTTCAAAACCGTGCTGGACAAGCGCCAAAAGCGGGAGGGTTAAAGCATGAGCGGTGTCATATTGCCTGATCGTCGTTATGGTCTCGGCCTGCTTGATGCATGGCGCGAAATTAACTGGCCTTTGATTATGCTGTTGACGCTGATTGCCGGGGCGGGGGTGGCAACGCTGTATTCGGTGGCCGGTGGCTCGTGGTCGCCTTGGGCCGCCAATCACATTTTGCGCTATGGCATTGCGCTTATGGCTTTGTTCATTTGCGGCTTTGTGCCTTTGCGCTATTGGCTGGCGCTGGCCTATCCGGCTTATTTTTTCGTGCTGTTCTTGCTGGTGCTGGTGCCTTTCATTGGCGAGGTCTCTATGGGGGCGCAGCGCTGGATTGTCCTTGGTCCGGTGCGGGTGCAGCCCTCGGAATTGATGAAAGTTGCGCTGATATTGGCATTGGCGCGCTATTATCACGGGCTTGAGTTCAAGCGCGTTTCAAATCCTATTTTTCTGGTGCCGCCCTTATTGCTGATCGCCATGCCAGTGGTGCTGATCTTCAAACAGCCCGACCTTGGCACAGCGCTAATGGTGGCAGCGTCCGGCGTTGCGGTCATATTGTTGGCGGGGCTGAGTTGGCGGGTGACAATTGTTGGCGTGATTGCTGCTTTTGTCGGTGCAGTGACAGCCATTAAAATGGGACTTTTGAAAGCCTATCAGATCAAACGGCTCACCGCCTTTATGGACCCTGAATCAGACCCCCTTGGCTCCGGCTATCATTTGACCCAATCGAAAATCGCCCTTGGGTCCGGCGGCCTTGCGGGCAAGGGCTTTATGGAAGGCACTCAAAGCCAGTTGCAATTCCTGCCGGAAAAACACACGGATTTCATTTTCACGATTTTCGGTGAAGAGTTCGGCTTTATCGGGGCAATGGTGTTGCTGGCCCTGTATTTTGCGGTGTTCATCACTGCCGCCAATATCGCCATGCAGGCAAAATCCCACTTTGGACGATTGCTGGCCATGGGATTGGCGATCTCGTTCATTCTTTATGTGCTCATCAATACCGGCATGGTCATGGGGCTCGCCCCCGTGGTCGGGGTGCCTTTGCCGCTGGTCTCCTATGGCGGCACGGTGATGCTAACGGTCATGGTCAGCTTCGGCCTTGTCATGAGCACATGGATAAACCGCGATCAAGATACGCTGCGCACGGCAAGCACGGTGAGTAGTCTTTGATGCGCTCGCGGGCTGTTCTGCCCGGACATTGTCCGGGCAGGCCCTCCGCGGGGGCGGCAAACGATTGCCGGGGCTGCGGTCGCAGCCCTAGGTTCTTCAAGGATAACGGGTTATGGCCATCAATCCACAGCATAACAATTTCCTCATCCTGAGGAGCAAGGCTTCAGCCTTGCGTCTCGAAGGATGGCAAAGCAGCGCTTCACCTCTCCCTCTGGGAGAGGTCAAAACTGCTACAGGCAGTTTTGGGTGAGGGCCAGAAGATAGCAACCGCTCCACCATGTTAAATCAAGGGTAAAATATTCAGTAAAATCAGGCGACTTGCAAAAGAGTCTCAAAGGCTGCCCTAGTTTTGGAAATGCTTTCGGGAATGGCTTCCATGACCTCACGGGCCGATAAAGCTTCCATGGCTTGACAGGCAATTTCCAATAGGCGGGCCTGTTCGGCCAGTACAACCGCACCGAGATTAGCCGCCGACCCTTTCAACGCATGGGCAGATTTGGCCGCTTCATCAAGCGCACCATCAGCCAGTTGTGATTGCAGATTGACCAAAATTTCCTGATTTGAGGTCCAAAACGCGTCGAGAATGGTCTGGGTCATCTCCACGCCAGCCGATGCCACCAATGTTTTGATCTGCTCAGGTTCAATTACCATGCTTGAAACAGTGTCATTCATATCAATTCTTGCGCCCATTTTCCGGCCCCAACCGCTTTTTTCAGCTCTAAAACAGCTTTTTTTCAGCGATTGACGCTCCCCCCCTTATTGATTGCGGCATTATTTGCTATAAGCGGTAAAGAAATTTCTAAAATCTATGAAAAAAGGCTGAAAAAAGGCCGTTTGAACGAGGGAATCTAACAATATGGCGGGATCTACAAACCCGGACGCGGTTAACGTCCAATGGTCGTCTAAATTTGCATTCATTATGGCGGCTATTGGCTCAGCCGTGGGCCTAGGGAATTTATGGCGTTTTCCATATGTGGCCGGTGAAAATGGTGGCGGCGCCTTTGTGCTATTCTATCTCATTTGCGTCATTCTGATTGGCTTGCCAGTTTTGACCGCTGAGTTGATGATTGGTCGCCGGGGCCGGATGTCGGCGGTGGGTTCGGTTGTCTCTATTGCCAAGGCTGAGGGTAAATCCCCTTGGTGGGCGCTGCAATCCTGGTTCGGGATGATTGGTGCCTTTGTTATCCTCACTTTTTATTCAGTGATTGCCGGTTGGGTGCTCGCCTATGTGGTGATGCTGGCGGGCGATCTGTTTGCCAGCCTTGGCACTGACGGACTTTCTGCCGGTGCTTTTGCCAGCACTGCCAGCAAGGCCATGGCCGAGGCGGCAGCGGCCGGGCTATCGCAAGCAGAAATAGATGCCGCGGGTAAGGCGGCGATTTCCGGACAATTGGGAGCTTTGCTGGATGATCCCACCCGCATGATCATCTATCACGCCATCTTCATATCGATCACCGTGTTCATTGTTGCCCGCGGGGTTAAAGGCGGTATTGAACAGGCGGTGACCATTCTCATGCCGGCCTTTTTCGTCATGCTATTGGCACTGGTTGGCTATTCGGTGATTGCCGGTGATGCGGGGCGCGGTTTTGACTTTCTGTTCGGGTTTAGGGTCAATGATGTGCCGCAACCCGATGGCAGTGAGTGGGGCGGCTTCATGAAAGGCTTGAAAGATGGTTCGCTGGTATCGGCGGCTCTGGGGCAGGCCTTCTTCTCCATTGGTTTGGGTTCGGCGTTGATGGCTACTTATGGGGCCTATATGAGCCGCGATCAGAACCTGCCAAAATCGGCGCGACTGATCGCAATATCCGATACGGCGGTGGGGATTTTGGCGGGTATTGCCATCTTCCCGATTGTCTTTCACATGATGCTGAACCCCGCGGGCGGACCAACTTTGATGTTCCAGACCCTGCCATTGGCGTTTCAGGGCATGCCTTATGGGGCGATATTTGGACTGGCCTTTTTCGTGCTGGCCTTTTTCGCGGCGATTACCTCGTCCATCGCTTTGCTTGAAGCCTCCACGGCGTGGTTTGAAGAGCAAGCTCCGGGCAAGCAACGCACAGGGATTGCCATCATTCTTGGTCTCGTGGTTTTCGTCATCGGTATTTTCCACGCCTTGTCACAGGTTGATGGCAATATCATCAATCAATGGCGACCATGGGGCGGCATTGCCCTGTTCCAAGACAGTAATGGTAATCCGATGGAGTTACTAAGTTTCTCCAGCGCGCTTACCGATATCATCCTGCCCTTGGCTGGTTTTATTACCGCCTTGTTTGCCGGCTGGGCGGTGTCCTCAACAGTGACCCGCGAGGCAATTGGTTTTGAATCAGAGTTCTGGTTTAAAGCCTGGCATTTCCTCATTCGCTGGGTCTGTCCCTTGGCGATTGGTGGCGTGTTATTTTACGGTGCCGTTTATGCGCCATTCTTTATGGACAAATAGGTTCCGGATAGGATTTTAAACAAAAGAAAACCCCGCTTTTTTGAGCGGGGTTTTTTGTAACTTTAAAACCTATCTCAAATACGGGTTTTGAATTTCTCGGTTGCTTCTACAAGGCCGGAAATAATGCCCGGCTCGCTGGCAGCGTGACCGCCATCAGGGATCACCACCAATTCGGCTTCCGGCCAGTTGCGGGTTAATTCCCAGGCGGTTTTCATGGGCGTCACCACATCATAGCGCCCCTGCACCACAACGGCGGGGATATGGCGGATTTTATCGACGTCCTCTAGCAGCTGTGCATCGCGTTCAAAAAATCCCTTATTGATAAAATAATGACTTTCGATCCGGGCAAAGGCGAGGGCAAATTGGTCATTGGCAAAAGCCGATTGACGCTCGGGCGAGGGCAGCAGGGAGACGGTGGTGCCTTCCCACACGCTCCATGCGCGGGCGGCCTCTAATTGCTGCTCGCGATCATCCCCGGTCAGGCGCTTGTGATAAGCACCGAGCATATCACCGCGCTCGTCTTCGGGGATTGGCCGCAAATAATCTTCCCACGCATCCGGGAACATCCAGCTTGCGCCTTCCTGATAGAACCATAGAATTTCTTGCTGGCGCAGGGTGAAAATCCCCCGCAGGACCAGTTCGCTGACCCGCTCGGGGTGCTTTTGCGCATAGGCCAGCGACAGGGTCGAGCCCCAGGAGCCGCCAAAAACCTGCCAGCGCTCAATCTCCAAATGTTCGCGCAAGGTCTCGATATCGCTAACGAGGTCCCAAGTGGTGTTCTCGCGCAATTCCGCATGGGGGGTCGAGCGCCCGCAACCGCGCTGGTCAAACATAATGATTTTATAGGCCTGCGGGTCAAAATAGCGCCGCATGGACGGGCTCGAGCCGCCACCGGGGCCGCCATGAAGCACCACCACCGGCTTGCCCGAAGGATTGCCGGAAACTTCATAATACAGCTCATGCAGGGCCGATACTTTTAACATTCCCGTATGAAACGGCTCGACAGGTGGAAAAAGTGTATGCTTGATACTCATTTTTTGATGACGGCCCCGTATGATTATGGCACAGTGTTTGGACTAGGGTTGGTCATAGACACTTCTTTGGCGGTGGGCAAAGTCCATTCGTTCTGACAAGGGCATTTTTTAGTAATTTCGGGGGATTTTTTCGGGTTTTGCCCGAATTTTGCCGGATTCGAAGTGCAACTATGTGGGGTAAGGAAAGGGTCGGTAAGCGTGCTGCGTTCAAAGTTCAAGTCTCGGGGTGAGAACCCCGTGTTGGTTATGTCGCGTTCAGCGTTATTTGGTCACTCTCTCAAATCAAAAGCTGTTCTGGGCCTCATGGCATTTGCCTTATTGGGTGCTGGTTGCGCGTCGGTGAAAATCCAGATGCCGGGCAGCCAAAATCAGGCCGTCATGGTATCCCATGAGCGCACCGCGCTGGCACTGTCCGCCAATCAATTAAAAAACACCCCTTGGCCAAAGCCGACCAAAGTTAAAGCCTCTGGCCGGATGATCAATATGTTGTTCGGGGCTGATGAAGAAAAGGGTTTGAACAAGGAGCAGGCCTGCGAGATTTATGTGGATGGCCTTCGCGATGGCAGTGGTCTTACTCATTTAAAAGTCTTGGCTGATGCCGATGAAACTTTGTCACAAGGGCGTGCCCTTGCCGAAGCCGGGCGCATGACCTGTCTCTTATACACATCTGACG
>WFQB01000059.1 GCA_015487305.1 Parvularculaceae bacterium
ACCCTTTGGACGTGCGAATGCTGGCATTGATATGACCTTTGACTTTGGTCGTTTGATTGCCCATGCGGCTAAAACCAGACCGCTTTGCGCAGGCACCATCATCGGGTCCGGCACCGTTTCCAATAAGCTTGATGGCGGGCCGGGCAAACCGATCAGCGAAGGTGGGGCGGGCTATTCCTGCATTGCAGAAATTCGCATGATTGAAACCATTGAAAATGGCAAGCCGACAACAGAATTTATGAAATTTGGCGATCAGGTCCGCATCTGGATGGATGACGAAAAAGGCCATTCGATTTTTGGCGATATTGATCAAAGGGTGGAAAAATATGACCCGCCAGCGTGATCTGACACCTTCCATGCTGGCCGCAAAGGGGGAGGCGCGGGACTTTATTCTCGACGAGTTCACCCCCTATCGTATTGTCGTTCTCGGCAATACAATTTCAAAACTATTGGCAAGCTCTTACGCAGAAGAGTTCAACATCACCATTCCCGAATGGCGGGTGCTGGCGGTGGTCTGTCAGTTTGATGGCGTCACCGCCTCAACCGTCACCGAAAAAACCCCCATGGACAAAGTCGCGGTGTCCCGTGCGGTAACGGCCCTCGTCGATAAAGGCTATGTCATCAAAGCCATCAGTCAGGATGACCGCCGGGCCGCCTTGCTAACTGCCAGCCGCGAAGGCCGTAATATCTTTGAAGAAATAGCCAAAATCGCCCTTGGCCTTGAAGCACAGGTTTTGAATGTTTTGTCGGATGAGGAACGCAGTCAACTCAAAGTGATCCTCAACAAATTATTGATCCAGGTCTCCTCACTGAATGAGGATGATTAAACAACGCTTCCAATCGTCGTCCCGGGTGCTTCTTTATTTATGCGCCGCCGCCCGCCAACCCGGCGCACGCCAACACGGGACCCATCTCTGAAAAAAGAGGTGGCAAAAAAAGAAGTTAAACTCCCCCTTGCCTCACCCTGAGGTGCGAGGGAAACGCGCCTCGAAGGGTGAACCAAAAGAACCCAAACCCAAACCTGGGGCGCTCGGCAAATCCTCAAGCCCGACCAGCCAACCCAATCTTGTCAATCACCCGCCAGCCAAAAGCCTTGGTCTGATCAAGCAAAGGGTTCACCCCCGGCGGTGTTGGGTTCAGTCCCTTTTGGCGCAGGAAGTGATTCATACATTGCACATTGGCCTCGCGAACAGAATATTTGGAGCGCCAAGTAATTGATAAAGAAATAGAAACCGCATCGCCATTTTGCACCCAATGGGGCGCTTTCACCGGCATGGCAACACCCTTGCCGGGGGTCAAATGATGCGCTGTCATTTTCTCATCATAGGCAGGGTCATGAACAAGGTTCCTGTGCCCACCCCCATGATAGGCCTCATGCAATTCCGGCCTGACAATGCTATCATCATTTGCCGGATAGGCGTTCATAGTTTTGCTGCCCTTGATTTGCAGCAAGATGTTATGTTCCGGGTCCATATGAAATGGGGTGATGGAACCGGGGGAAGTAACAAAAACAAAACATTGGCGCCGATAGATGGGGCCAGTAGCGCGCTCAATAATCGGCTGCAATTCATCAATCATGGCATTTAAAAAATCGCTATAGGCCGCATCCTGCTCAATATTCTTAATCACCAGCCAAGATGCATTATCTTCAATGCTGCGAATGGTTTGCGCCGGCGTTAAACCATTATCATTGGGTTTATCCGGGTCCACGGTTAGCGGATTATCGCCTCGGGAATATTCGATTTTTTCTATCGGCGTTCGTTCGGCCAATTGCGCCAGCGGCTCTAACGAAAACAAATCATTATTATTGAGGTTATGCTCGATAACACCAGAGCGATCAGGATAAAGCTCGGCAAATTTTTGTTTGGTCTCCTTGGTAAAAACACTCATATATCACCTGTTACTATTAAATTTCTGGCTTAATATTTCGAGGTTTTGCGTGAGCCGGGCCAGAAGCAACCCACGCCCTCCCTGTAAAGCAATAATCCACTGGGATATATCCCGGCGCTCACCCCAAATATGATTGATCATGGCATGGTCAGGTTTGGCGCAAGAATCCACCATTGCAAATTTATGTTTATCCAGCGCCGATTTTGTTAGCGCCAGCTCCAGCATAACGCCGGGAGAAAAACGGCTATAGGC
>WFQB01000060.1 GCA_015487305.1 Parvularculaceae bacterium
AAGGGATTTGACCGCATCAATCGGGATGATATGGGCGATTTCAGCAAGCAGGGCATTATGGGCGCGGCGGTAAAGATCGGGGCTTTGCGGCACCAGCAGGAGATCGGGGCACAAGCGCTTTGCTTCGCGCAAATTCATCACATTTTTAAGGCCCCGGGCTTTGGCCTCTTTCGAGCAGGCAATGACACAGGTGTGGACCGTGCCGGAAAAAGGGACAATGCCTACGGGCCGCCCGCGCAAAAAGGGCCGCGCCTGTTGCTCGACCGAGGCAAAAAAGCCGTCAAAATCGAGATAAAGCCATTCAATTGTATCGGGTTTACGCATGGGATTGTTCATTGACCGGGAAAAGGAGTAAGAACAAACAAAGAACACTCTTAGGGAAATGGAGTCAAGGCTGGATAAAAGGTTGGTATAAAAAAGGAGGGCCGTGGCTCTCGCTTTCTTGCTTCTATCGCCAATGGCCCGGAACCCAGTACCAGCCGTGACGGGTATTTTTCCAATGGCCTTGGGTCCGGTGTCGGCGGTGTTTGGGTGGTTTTGCCCAGCGCCCCTGCGCCCAGACATAGCGATGGCTGTCCCATTTCCAGCGCCCTTCAATCCAGACCACGCGGTGTCCGGGTCGTGGCGGTTTTGCATAATGGGGACGATGTTTTGGTGGTGCAGGTTTGACATAGACGACGGCCACGGGCGCTTTACCAGCGGCCATAACCGGCTGCGGATGAGCGCTTGCGGCACAGCCGCCAAGAAAAGCAAGCCCGCTAATCAATCCTGCGGTTAGCAAAGAGCGGCGCGTTAATTTTAAATTTGTCATAACAAAACTCCCTATCGTAAGCGGGCTTGCAAAAGCGCCGCTATAGGGATCAACGGATGGCGGGTAAATTTTCCGTCGCGATTTTTCGGAAGATAGTTAATCCACCTGTTTTGGGGGTTTGCATTTGAAGATGGTTTGGTGGCGGGTGTAGGTTTTTTGTCCGTCCTCTTTGCTGCGTCCGGCTTTTACATATTGGGCGTTCCACACGCCTTCGCCTTTTGGTTTTTCGCCTGTGGCTTGCCATTTGGCGGCGTCGGCCTGTTGTTTGGCGACATTTTGCTGGCGCGCCTTGCCAAATTGATTGACCTCGGCAAGAAAGCCGGGATCGCTTTCCAATTTTGAAATTTCCAATTGGGTTTCTTCCAAAAGGGCTATCGGGAAAGGGTAGAAGCGGCAAATGGGTTCGCCCTTGGTAAATTCAATATCTTTGTCTTTACGGGTCAAGCGCCAATTCATGGTGAAGGGAAAAGGTAGCCAATCGGTGCGGATAAAGGCATCAAGGGGAACAGCATCATCATGGCCCTGATTGGCCGGGCCGGTAACGACCAGCCCCATATCCGGCGGGGTGCGAAATAAAAATGGCACATACCATGTGACAATACCGCAGCCAAAATGCGACGCCGCCGCAAAGGGGTGGGGGGTTTTTGTGGTGACGGTCAAATCGCTATTCATCGGACCGCCATTCCAGCGCACTGTTGCGGCGATGGGGTTTAGTAATTCCCAGCCCATTGTATTGGCGGCGGTAAGGGGTATGCAGCGATAGATAAATTTTTGCGGGGTTGCGTCCATCCAGTCGCGGCTTGGTTTGCAGGGGCGCAACCATGCGGCGACATCTTCGGTGACGCCGGGTATGATGCGAGCCTCGATCGTACCCGGTTTGACGTCTTTAGGGGGCGGGACGGCCTGATTCATGGCGGCTATGACACTTTATCACCGGAATTTCGTCAAGAGTTTGGTGTTTGAAAGAGGGTGAAAATTTAAAAAAAAGGGGGGATTTCATGCCTTCGGCTCCACAGCAATTTGCAACCCGTGTTGATGAAACCCTTGGCCGGATCTTGCCTGCGCTGGAGGGTTGGTTGGAAAAGTTTTTGCCGCAATGGCTGGTGCGGGCGCTGGTGGAGTTTCTGGTATTTGGTATCAAACAGGCTTGGGCCTGTCTGTTTGGCGGCTTGATGCTGGGGGCGATTATTGTCACCGGGCTTTATTATCCCGAAGGGGCGGTTTTATCGCGCTATGATTTTTTGTTTTTATTTGCGATTTTTGTGCAAGGGGCGTTTTTGCTGTCCGGCCTAGAGCGCTGGCCGGAAGCTATGGTGATTTTAATTTTTCATATTGTCGGCACGATGATGGAGGTTTTTAAAACCGATATGGGGTCGTGGACCTATCCGGAGGAGAATATTTTCAGGCTTTATGGAGTGCCGCTATTTTCCGGCTTTATGTATGCCAGTGTTGGCTCTTATCTGGCACGGGTGATGCGGGTGTTTCATTTTTCTTTTAGTGCCTATCCGCCCTTATGGTCGACACTGGTTTTGGCGGTGCTGATTTATGTGAATTTTTTCAGCCATCATTTTTTGCCGGATGTCAGGCTTTTTCTTTTTGCCGCGACTGCGATTTTATTTGGTCGGTGTTTTGTTTCTTATTCGGTATGGCGGTGGCGTCATTCCATGCCGGTTTTATTGGGGTTTTTTCTGGTTTCTTTATTTCTCTGGCTGGCGGAAAATATTGGCACATTAGCCGGGGCCTGGGTCTATCCGGGACAGGAGAATGGTTGGCAAATGGTGTCCTTTGGCAAGATGGGGTCATGGTATTTATTGATGATTATTTCTTTTGTGTTGGTGACCTTGGTGCACAGGCCGCGCTTGCAGACAGCAAAGGAAAAGAACTTGCTTTTACAGCCGGAAGCTTTGTCAAAATAGTTTCATCTGCTGTTTATAGGCGCGCTTCGACCCAATCCCAGAACAGGGCGGCAATGTCGGCGCCGCCGAAATTTTTAATTTCCTGAATGCCTGTGGGCGAGGTGACATTTATTTCGGTTAACTTGTCGCCAATGACATCAATGCCTGCAAAAACAAGCCCGCGTTTGGACAATTCCGGGCCGATGGCGTTGCAGATTTCATGATCACGAGGGGAAAGATCAATTGCCTCAGCGCGCCCCCCCACATGGAGATTAGAGCGGGTCTCGCCTTTGGCGGGAATGCGGTTCAAGGCCCCCACCGGCTTGCCATCCAGCAGGATGATGCGCTTATCGCCTTCGCGCACCGCTGGCAAATAGGCTTGAATAATCATTGGCTCGCGGGCTGTGAGAAACATTTCCATCAGGGAGTTGAAATTTTCATCATCGGGGCGCAGGCGAAAAACGCCCGCCCCACCATTGCCGTAAAGCGGTTTGATGATGATGTCTTTATGGGTTTGTCTGAACCATTTTATGGCTTCGACATTGCGAGTGATGAGGGTTGGCGGGGTTAGGTCGGGATAATCCGTCACCAGAATTTTTTCCGGGGCGTTACGAATTTCAACCGGGTTGTTGAGCACCAGAACATCACCCATTAGGCGCTCTAATATCCATGTGGTTGTCAGATAGCCCATATCAAAAGGCGGGTCTTGGCGAATGAGCAGGACATCAAGCTGGCGCAAATCGAGCAGTGCAGGGTCGCCGACCCAGCTAACAATATTTTGCGGATCATCATTTAAGGATTGAATGGTTCGGGTGAGGGCTGATATTTTTACCCCCTCCATGGTCAGATCATCGGGGTCAAAAACCATGACCTCATGGCCACGGGCCAAAGCTTCGCGGGCAAAGGCATAGCTTGTATCTGCGTAAATATCGACCGCTTCTATCGGGTCCATTTGCAAGGCAATGCGCAACATAATGTCTCTTAGTTTTGGGTGCCTATGGGCTCAAGCGCTTCGGGGGCGCCAGCGGCGGGTGCGGTTTGCGGCGAAACCTGCCTGACCTGTCGTCTCGGGTCACCCACATAAAGCACATGGCTGACAATTTTTTTAACCCCGCGAATATTGCGCGCATGTTCCACGGCGCGGTTTAATTCCTGCGGACCTTGCGCAACGCCCAAGAGATAGACAATGCCATTAGAGACAACAATTTGATAGTTGGAGCGAATGACGGCGGCATCGGTTAAAAGCGCAGCGCCGAGGCGTTCGTCAATCCATAAATCCCGTGCGCCCTGTCCCATGCTGGTATGTTTACCGACAACAATTTCGTTCAAAACTTCATTGACGCCCTTTGAGGCGCGGGCCAGATCTTCCACATGCTGTTTGCCATCTTGCGAGCTGATCGTGCCAGTGAGCAGCAGGCGGCCCTCAAAAACCGACATATCAATATCATTATAATTATAAAGACCATCTTGAAGCAGGCGGGACTTCATGGACAGATCCGCCATGGTGTCGTCAACGCCATCGCCAAAGGTGCGATTGGTGACGCAGGCCGACAGGGCAAGGCTGGCAAGTCCGAGGGTGGCTATTAGTAGAAAAGGGTTTGATGTTTTTTTCATGATCTGGACCTCGCGGGTTAATGGAAGTTTTCCCCACAATATGAGTTGGTTTTATAGAGCTAGCATGGCTGAGTTTTATCAAACAATAAAGGCAGAAATAGGCAAAGGGGGGTTACGCTTTTGTGAGGCGCTTTATTTTTATTCCCCGCCGCGCCAAGCGTCCTTGATATGTCGCCAAGACAGGCCTTTAACCGATATAATATCAAAGCGCAGGCCAAGAGCCATAAGATGGGGGTGGCGGGTGAGGAAATCCTGTCCTGCCGCCTCAATGCGCCGTCGGGCGCGCCATGTGACCGCCTCTTTGGCGCTTTCATGGCTGGCGCGCGCCTTGACCTCAACGAGGACGACCATGTTTCTTTTCAGGCAGATAAGATCAATCTCGCCGCTTTTGCTGCGAAAACGATGGGCCAGAACGCGATAGCCTTTGAGCTGTAAAATCCGCGCTGCCAGCCATTCCGCAAAGCGGCCTTTGGCTTCGGCAAATTGGCGTTTTTGTTTGGGGCGTTTGTTCATTTTTCTTTGCTTGCGCTGCGCAAGAGGAGGGCGCGCTCATAGCAGGTGTTTTTGGGCAGGCCGGTAAGGGCGGCTATTTCTGCAACCGCATCGCGCAAGGATTGTTTTTCCAAGGCGGTTTTTAAGAGGGTGTCGAGATTTTCTTCTTGGGCGTGGTCGGTCTTGGTCTGGCCGTGGATTAGTAAAACAATTTCGCCTTTTACGGATTTGCCCTGATAAAGGGTGGCTAGTTCTTTGGCGTTGCCATTGATAACTTCTTCATGCAATTTGGTTAGCTCGCGGGCAATGGCGAGCGGGCGCGAGGGCGCGAGGCTGGCTATATCGGCAAGGGTGGCGGGCAGGCGCGGGCCGGATTCATAAAAGATTTGGGTTATCTCTTGGGCCAAGAGCGGTGCCAGCAATTTTTTGCGGGCGGCTGATTTGGGCGGCAAAAAACCGTTAAAGCAAAAGCGATCTGTGGGTAGGCCGGCAATGGAAAGCGCGGCGGTGAGTGCCGAAGCGCCGGGCACGGTGAAAACCTTATGGCCCGCCTCGCGCACAGCGCGCACCAGCTTATACCCCGGATCGCTGATTAATGGCGTGCCTGCATCGCTGACCAGAGCAATGGCCTTTTTGTCTGCCAGCGCTGCTAGGATTGAAGGGCGCATTTTGTCGCCATTATGATCGTGATAGGCGCGCATTTTTGTAGTGATGCCATAGGCTCGCAGCAATTTGCCGGTGATGCGGCTGTCTTCGCATAAAATGAAATCGACAGATTTCAGCACCGAGACCGCCCGTCCTGTCATATCGGCAAGATTGCCAATGGGCGTTGCGGTGACATAAAGGCCAGAGGGGAGGCTTGGGGCTAAAGGCTTTTCTTGCTGATGGTCGATCATGGCTTTAGCCTTGGCGGCAAAGGGCAGATGGGTCAAGGGCGGGGGCTAATCGTTTGATTTTTGGGCGATTACTGGCCTTTCATCCTGAATAGGGCTTGCTTGCCATAGGCCGCCATTGTTTCGCCGCACGGCTGCGCTTACAATGCCCGGCAAAACCCTGCAAAAGGGCGGTTATATCAATTCAATCAGGAGTTTGGCGGATGGCTATTGGGCATTTTGGGGGGGTGAGTGCGCATAAGGAAAGCACCACCATAAGGACAGTTTTACTATTGGCTTTGATGGCTTTTGCAGCGGCGCTTTTGGCCGCCTGTGAAACCACGCCAACACCGGGCGGGCCAGTTATTGGCAGGCCGCAGCCGGTGGAGCCGCCCTTGCCAACCCCGGACCCTGAAGGCGAGGAGCCAAGCATGAGGCCCCATGGGCAGGACCCGTCCGTGGTGCGGGTGGCGCTGCTTTTACCGTTTTCTGACAAATCCGCCAATGTGCAAACCATAGCGCAGGCCATGTCCAATGCCGCGCAAATGGCGGCGTTTGAAAGTGGTAATCAGACCTTTTTGCTAATTCCAAAAGATACGGGTGGCACGGCGGAGGGCGCGCGCGCTGCGGCCCATGAAGCATTGATGGAAGGGGCAGAAATTATTATTGGTCCGCTCTACAAGCAATCGGTGATTGCGGTGGCGGAGATAACTCGGCCCCATAATGTGCCTGTGATTGCGTTTTCGTCTGACATGGCGATTGCTGGTGATGGTGTTTTCTTGCTTAGCCATCCGCCGGAAATGGAAATTGCGCGGGTTACTGATTTTGCAATTTCCAAAGGCTATAGTCGGTTTGGGGTTATTGCGCCGGCAACCGAATATGGGGATCGGGTCAGCCAGTCTTTTGCCGAAGAGGTGTTTGTTCGCGGCGGGATTGTTGTTGCCCAAGAACGTTATGAGCAATCGGCTGATGCCATGATGCTGCCGGCCAAACGGTTGGCGCAATTAGCGTCCAAGCCGGGCTCTGAACCAATCGTTCCGCGCGATAGCGGGATTGGCAATGAGGGTGTGTTGACCGATCCCGGTGATGGCTTTGGTTATCAGGCGGTGTTGATGCCGGAATCCGGCACTCTTTTGCGGGCGCTTGCGCCTTTGCTGCCCTATTACAAGGTTGATACGCGGCGGATTAAATTGCTCGGGGTTTCGGCTTGGAATAATCCGCGTCTTGCTCGTGAACCGGCTTTGGCTGGCGGCTGGTTTGCTGCGCCCGATCCGCAGCTTTCTGATGGATTTCGTCAACGCTATAAATCTGTGTTTGGGGATAAGCCACCACGGCTTGCGTCGCTGGCCTATGATGCTGCTCTGTTAACGGCGCGACTTTCTGATCGCCCTTGGGGTGAGCGTTTTACCATTGAGGCGATTGCCAATCCCAATGGTTATTTGGGGGCTGATGGATTGTTTCGCTTGCTGCCAACAGGAGAAGTTGAGCGCGGGCTGGCTATTTTGGAAATTCAGCCAAGCGGTATCAAAGTGATTGATCCGGCACCGCGCAGCTTTGTGCGGGAAATCGACTATAGTGACGGGGTTGGATATTAGGGGGCTAAGGAAACCGCAAATTACGAGGGGCTATGCACAAAACAAACAGCTTTAAGCAGATAGTTTTATTCACCTTGCTGGGTGTCATAAGTTTGGGTTGCGCGAGTAGTGATGCGGGGGTTGCTGAAAGTAATGAGGTTTCTCCAAAAATAGCAGAAGCAGAAAAGCAACCGGAAAACCTGCTGGATGTGATGTTCGGGCAGATCGAGCGGCAAAATATTGATGAAGCGGCGATTTTATCCAAGCCGCTTGGCAGTCGCGCCAATCCGGTGCGTGCTTTTATGCCGGAGGGGCAGCGCGAATATTTGCGCCGCTTGCGTTGTGATGATCGCAAGCGCCCGAAATTTCATCGCACCGGCTCTTTTGGGCCTGGCCCATGGGGGTCGATCATTGATGGCTATGAAGTTTCTTGCAAGGACGGGTTTTCGGTTTTGATCTTTATGGATATGTATCATCCCGATTATCGCGAGACAGAAGCGGTTGAGGGTTTTACCATCAGGCGCTAGACGCAGTTTATGAGTCCCGATCCAAATATGCAAAAAGAATATGATATTGCCGTTATTGGTGGCGGCATTAATGGGGTCGGCATTGCTCGCGATGCGGCCGGGCGAGGCCTTAAAACTGTTTTGTTTGAGCGCGATGATTTGGCCTCTGGAACTTCTTCGGCCTCGACCAAATTGATTCATGGGGGTTTGCGCTATTTAGAGCATTATGATTTTGCTTTGGTGCGCAAGGCCCTTGCGGAGCGCGAAGTGATGTTGGCGATTGCGCCACATCTGGTGTCGCAATTACATTTTGTCTTGCCCCATGTCTCATC
>WFQB01000061.1 GCA_015487305.1 Parvularculaceae bacterium
GCAGGGGAGCGCCTTCGACCACTCGGCCACCTGTCCACTTGCGAAAATGTCAGAATTTTCGTGGATTGCAAGGTGAATATTTGGTTTTTCCGGGAAAAAGCCTGCACCAGCGTTCAGCAGACCTCATCAGCGAGGTAATCGAGCAATGCTTGCGTGTTGAGGTCACTGGCCGAGGTCGAAGCGGTGTTGGAACTGGTCTGACAATCATCAATCGTAAAGTCGGTTTCATCATCCATCACGACGGGGTCATCAATATTATTGGTCATCTGGTGCTGGTTCAGTTCATCGGCTATGGCGGGTTTAGGCGCTGCAACACTAATAGGGCTAGGGCTTGTTGACTTAGGATTGGGCGCGCTCACGGCTTTGGGCTTTGGCGGGGTATAGCTGACTGCTTTCGGAGTTGGCTGTTTATCGCCCAGCTTCCACACGGATACGGCATTGCGTCTTGCAATTTGCAAAACTGGCGAGGACGGGCTGCGCTCCAGAGCATAACTTGTGCTACCGCCTCGTGTCAGGTCACGCCCCAATTGCCCGGCAATGGTTCGATCCGGCTCAATGCGGGCGCGATAGATTTGAACATTTTCCAGCACTCTTTGCACATAATTGCGGGTTTCGCTGAACGGGATCATCTCAACCCAGTCAATCGGATCCACATTGGAATGGCGCGGATCCCCATAGGTTTCAATCCATTGTGTGACACGATTGGGGCCGGCATTATAGGCAACCAGAGTTAGAATATAAGAGTCATTATATTTATCGCGCAAATGTTTAAGATGCGCAGCCCCAAGGGTCATATTATAGTGCGGATCATCAAGCAGGCGGGCGCGCGAATAAGGCAGCCCTTCCTTGCGAGCGGTCAGGCGGGCAGTGCTGGGCAAAAGCTGCATCAACCCTCTGGCATTGGCGCGAGAATAAGCCCGCACATTAAACTCACTTTCCTGACGGGTAAGCCCGAGGATAAGCGCTTCTTCGGTAAAGGCTTTGGCCTTGGCAGGTACATATTCATGGGGCCAAGAAACATGCGGCGCATAGGCTCCATTATAAACGGCAGCTTTGGCGGCGCGCACAGACAGGAATGCCATGCTTTGCTCGCGCACCAGCCGGTCATAGGTAAGAACCTCGCCGGGGGAGGTTAGATTATCATCAACCCGGCGGGCAAAATTTATAAATTCCGATTCACGATCAAGCTCCGACAAAATCTTCATGGCATGGACCATGGGCCGGGAATTAAACAGATTTTCTTCTTGGGTGGTTGCAATCACAGGCGCCGGAAATTTTGCACTGACATTACCAATTTTTTCAGCCGCCAATTGCCCATAATAGGTAAAGGGAAAAGAGGCCGCTTCCAGATAATGTAATCTAGCGCTGGTTTCATCACCCTTGGCCTCGGCGCTGCGACCTAGCCAATATTGGGCGCGCGCTTTGCTGATAGGGGAATTAACCTTGGCATAGAGATAGCGAAAATGTGGCTCGGCACTGGCCGGATCATTCAAGAATCGCAAAGCCACCCAACCGGCGAAAAACTCCGCATCAGCAAATTCAGCGCCTTTTTCCAATCCGGTAAAAGCCGACAACCCATAAGCATCTTCATAGCGGCCATTTTTCAAAGCCCATCGGGCGAGAATGCGTTTTTCCGCCCACCAGCGACTGGGATTGCGGTTAAATTGCGCATTTAACGGCGCCTGCAATGCGTATTGAATGGCAATCGCCTCTTCACGCCCGCGACGATAATAGCGCGTTACCGCATGGAGAACCCCGGCATCTTTGCGCTCTTCGGCGGAGAGATTTTCAAACAAGGAAACCGCATTGGCATCCCGGCGCAATAAAGCAATCCGCGCCGCGGCTTTGGCCCGCTCGCGGGAAGGCAGCAAAGGCAGCAGGCGCTTGGTATTGGTGGCCTCTATGCGAAAGAGCTGGCGATCAGCCTTTGCTATATGGTCTTTGGCGGTCAGATAATGGCCATAATCATGGAGGATTTTCTTTTCATCGCTCGATTTCCAACTGTGATTGATCCAGGCCGAGCGCAAATGGCGAATGCCTTCCTGTTCCTGACCAGTTTCAAAATAGGCTCTGGCCAGTTGCAGCTTGCCATGGCCGGAATAGGGCTCGCGGCCTTCAAAATAATTAAGTACGGTTTGCGCGAGGGTTGCATCGGTGATCTGTTCTTCGCCGATTTTACGAATTGTATCGGGCAGGGGCCAGTCGCCATAATTTTTAATAAAGGCATCAGTGTCAGCGAGGGTGACATAAGGATTATCGGATTTGATAAAAGCCCAGTCGGCAATAGCGCGGCCAATTGGGTCTTTGACGGATTTTCGCAAGGAAGCGGCAACGGAATATTGACGGTGGTCGAGGGCGTCAAAAAACTGGTCAAGATTGTGATAATCGGCCCGGGAGAGATAGACCGGGCCGGGGGCCTCCGGCTTCAGGCGTGGCATTGGCGCATTGCTATAGGCTGCGGCCATGCTTGTCGTCAGACCGAACAAGAGAACAACAAATCCGATGAGACGAAACCTAAACACCAACCAACTCTCCTCAACTAACCCGCAAGACCCTGCCTATTGTGCAAAATTCAGGCCCATTGCCCTATAAAGGGCGATAAATTAACCATATCGCGTCCCATGCCGGGGTCAAAGTCCAAATTTGGGCCATAATCAGGGCTATTGCAGGGCAAAGGGCCTGATTTTGGTGGTATTGGCGCAAATTCTCCTTTAACCAAAGTGCCCAATCCGGGCATTGTGCATAGCAGGCGACCACTGCCCAATTTGACTAGAATT
Organism: Parvularculaceae bacterium; assembly: GCA_015487305.1. GTDB lineage: Bacteria > Pseudomonadota > Alphaproteobacteria > Caulobacterales > Parvularculaceae > S012-90. Next base: position 2,778 of record WFQB01000061.1, read on the forward strand.
CAGGAAGTTTATCATGGCCCATAAATTTACCGGCTCAATCACGGCCCTCGTCACCCCGTTCATAAACGGCGCGGTAGATGAGCAGGCTTTCATCGCCATGGTCGAGCACCAGATAGCCGCTGGCACTCATGGGCTTGTGCCTATGGGCACAACCGGCGAAGTACCGACTGTAACACTGGAAGAGCACCGCCGGGTGGTGGCCCTATGCGTCGAGACCACCAAAGGCCGCGTGCCGGTGATAGCCGGGGCAGGGTCCAATGACACCGCCAAAGCGCTGGAGCTTGTAAAAATTGCCGAAGATGTGGGGGCCGATGGATTGCTCTGCGCCACCGGCTATTACAACAAGCCAAACCAGCAAGGTTTTCTCGCGCATTTCTCGGCCATTAGCGACGCAACCAGCCTGCCAATCATTGTCTATAATGTCCCCGGGCGCACTGGCGCGGACATATCGGTTGCGACCATTGCCGAATTATCCAAGCGGGAAAATATTGTCGGCTTGAAAGACGCCACCGGAGATCTGGCGCGGGTGGCTTTGCAAAGACTGGCCAGTGGTAAGGATTTCGCGCTGATTTCCGGCGAGGACATGACGGCGGTCGGCTTTAACGCCATGGGCGGCAGGGGCTGTATTTCCGTCACCGCCAATATCGTGCCGCAATTATGCGCCGATCTGCAAAATGCCTGCCTCTTGGGCAATTGGGAAGAAGCCCTCGACCTGCAAGACCGCCTCGCGCCTCTGCATGACGCATTGTTTTGCGAAACCAGCCCCGGCCCGGCAAAATATGCCTTGTCACGACTTGGCCTATGCCAGCCCGACACCCGCCTGCCATTAACGCCAATCAGCAATACATCAAAGACATTGATTGATACCGTACTAGAAGACATGGGATTGTTATAAAGATACCAACCTCATCCTGAGGCCTGTCCCAGCGAAGGCGGGGAAAGGATGGAAGCTGAAGATACCAACCTCATCCTGAGGTGCTTGGCGCAAGCCAAGCCTCGAAGGATAGCAACTAGAACAGAACGAAAAACCAAACTCATCCTGAGGTGCGAGCGAAGCGAGCCTCGCCTGTCCCCGCGAAGGCGGGGAAAGGATGACAACAAAGGACCAAAACCAAAGACCGGAAAGACCATGGCCAAAAAGCAAGACTTCAAAGGAAAGCTCATAGCCGAAAACCGGCGGGCGCGCTTTGAATATCACATCGAAGACACACTGGAAGCGGGCATTGCATTGCAAGGCACCGAGGTCAAAGCCATGCGCGAAGGAAAAGTCAATATCGCCGAAAGCTACGCAGCACCAGAGGTCACTGACGGCAAGGTCGAAATGTGGCTGATTAACGCCAATATCCCCGAATATTCTGCCGGCAATCGCCAAAACCA
>WFQB01000062.1 GCA_015487305.1 Parvularculaceae bacterium
CGCCAGAACAAAGGGGGCATGGCCGTTTTCGCTGCGGGTCCAAGCGGTTTGGGAAAGCTCTGCATAGACAGGGATATAAAGCGCAAGGAAGCCTAGCGCTATGGCTAAGAAGGGAAAAAGAGGGGTGAGGGGGCGCGGGCTGGTCATGCCTAGCCCATCATCACAGTGCCAACAGCATTGGCGCCGCAGGATTGAATATGGCGGGAAAGTTTGCGCAAATCATCGACCCGGCTATTGTTTTTGCGGGCGACCAGCAGCACGGATTTTGTCAATGCCCAGACATAGCGGCCATCGGCAACCTTGGTGCCAGTCGTTGTATCAATGACAACACTATCAAATTGATGGCTGGCTTCGCCAATGAAATGGGCAAAGCCTTGGCTGGATAAAATCGCTTGCGGGTCATGGCTTTTTGCAGGTGAGGCCAAAAGCGAGAGATTGCGAATACAGCAGGGGGCGAGGGCGTCGGCCAGTTCGGCACTGCCATCGACTAAATCTTCAAGGCCATATTGGGCTTTTGTTGCAAACAGATTTGCTTGTTGGGGATTGCGCAGGCGGGCATCTATCAACAAGGTGCGCCGACCTAATTGGGCAAAAGCAATAGCAAGATTGGCGGCAACGAGGCTGGAGCCTGTGCCGGGGGCTGCGCCGGCGATAGAGATAAGCCGTGCGCCGTCGCCATTTTCATTGGTCAATAATTCTGTGCGCAATAGCCGAAAGCCCTCGGCCATGTCGGAAAAGGGTTGTGCCACGGTGATCAAGGCTGGCGGTACTTTGACATTTTCGCTTTTGTCAAAATGATAACCAAATTGAATGGCCAGTGCGGCTTTGACATCTTTGGCTGTGGCAAGGCCGAGATGGATTGCGGCTTTGCCAAAGGGCTCCTTGTGTTGAATGGCGCGGGCATAGATTTTTTCAATTTGCGGCGCGGATAAGGATTTCAGGCGCGACAAGATTTCCGGCAAACGATTGCTGCGCGCTATTAAAGGGGCGGCTTCATTGCTCTGGTGATCTTGTGGCGGTGTGGTTTTGACCGCCGCTGTGATATTTAAAGGTTGTACGGTCATGCGAGCAGTCTCCGCTTTTGCGGTAGATTTATTTTAAGCTCTGCAAGGACCGGGCGCCTGGTGGCAAATTCTATGGATTGGCCATGGCGGATGCGTCCTTCGAGCAATTCAACAAAAATGGCAGCGCTAACCCCCATGCCAAGGCCAAGAACAATACCGACAGCAAGAATGACCCAGAAATTTGGCATGGATTGATTGATCGGCGGGACCGGCTGGGCCAGCAAAAACACCGAAACGGTTTCCACCCGTGCCTGTAAGCCTTCTTGCTCACCGCGGGCCGCGATTAGTTCATAGGAATTGCGGGCGGAATTGATTTCCTGTTCGAGAATATCAAATTGTTGTTTCTTGCCTTGTAAATCGAGCACCATTTGGCGGCGCAAGGAGACCTCGCGGGATAGATAGGCGACGCGGCTGGCAGTATAGGCGGCGCGTTCCTTTACGGCATTATAGATGACATCTTGCAGGCGGCGGATTTCATTTTCCGCTTCGATATAATCAGGATGCATGGGGCCATAGCGCTCATTGATACGTTCCATTTGGGCGATCAATGTGCCAAGACGGGCTTGCGCTGTGCGTCCAGGAGCGAGGGCATTTGGCATGGGTAAAGTTGCCAGACCGGCGCGGGAGGTCTTGCGGGTTAAGTCCCATAGAGATTGCGCTTCGGCATCATCGGCGCGGGCTTCGGCAAGGCGCGAAGTTAGAGAGCCAAGCTCCATCTCGGCGGCTTGTAATTGTTGTGAGCCGATGGTGACATAGCCTGTTTCAAGCTGGAATTTGCGCAAATTGGCGCGGGTCTCATCAAGGCGGGCTTTGAAATTTTCGGTTTCGTCATCAAATCTGGCGGCATTGCGTGCCGAATCGCTTTTGCGATAGGTGGTGACCAATTGCATATAGGCATCGGCAAAAGCGCTGGCATAGCGTGCTGCTTCTATGGGGGATTGCCCGCTATAGGAAATGATCAACGTGCTTTGTAACGCGTCTGTTGAAATACTAGTATGGCGCAATAATTCATCGGCAATCCATGTTTTCAAGTCATTGCCGGGGGAAAGCTCGCCGCCGGTTTTTTCTTGCCAAAGATTTTCATAAGACGCCAATGACAAATCGCCAGTGGCTATCAGCTGGTCGACGGCCAAGAGGGCGGTGGCCCGTGAGCCGGCAATGGCGGCTTGTTGGCCAAGAAATTCATGGACGCGCTGGCGTGGCTCCTGCATGCCGGTGACGAGATTTTCGGTGGTGGCGTCAACTTGCAATATGGCTTCCGCCTGATAACGCGGCGGGATTATCGAGCCAATAAAGCCGGCAATGCTGGCGCAAATGAGAAACACCCAAAAGATCAACAAAAAGCGAGCGCGCAAAACCGCAAAGAAAGGTAGGAGCCCCATTATTGTGCCCCTCCGCTTTGTTGTTGCGCTATGCCTGCTTTTAAATCTTCGCGGTAATAAATGATATTTACCTGCGCCCGCAGCTTATTGGTTTTGTCCTGTAATCTTTGTTGTGATTTTTTACGCCGCAAGATGACACGGGCCAAAGGCGCGCCTTCTTTATAGGAAAGAGGGGTCTCCTCCACCGCGATGATTTTCATGATGGTGACAAGCTTGTCGCCTGCAAGAACAACATTATCGCCGGGGCCATATTGGGCAAGCTGCACGCGGATGGGGTCTGGAAAGCTCGCTCCATCGCGCAAGGCTGGCGAGAGGGTGTAGCCAATATTATTTTCGTTCAGCCATTTTATAAAAGCGCTGAAATCTTTTGTTTCGTCAAAAAGCGCTGTGGCCTCATCGAGATCAATCTTGGCCATTTCAAGCTCTATCACCTGAAAGCTATAGCGGCGAGCCTTGCTAAACAGGCTTGGATTTTCGGCCATAAAGGCTTCGATTTCCGCATGATTGGGTTCAGGTGGTTGTGAGATGATACTGGCGTAAACTTCTGCTAAAGCCTGATCTCTCGCAGTTTCCATGCGCCACATGGCTTCCGGGCGTTTATCAACTTTGTTGCGTTTGGCATCGGCGACAAATAAAGCGCGATCAATAATGACATTTAAAGCTTGGCGCTCGGCCTCTTTGCTCGTGGGGTCTAGGCCGAGGCGGATGATTTCCTGACGCACTTCGCTAATGGTTATTTCGCGCTTGCCTATTTTGGCAATGACCTGGGTTTGGCCAGAAGCAACCGGCTTGCCCGCCAGAGCGGTTTGAACATGAAGGGTAAAAAAGGCAAAGCCTGTCAGCGCTGCGAACAGAAAAAGTTTCGCGCAGCTTTTTGTCAGCCTAATTGTAATGCCACCACCAAGTGCCATAATATTGCCCTATCATTTTAGCTCGCTGGTTTAACAAAACCTCTTCCCGGCCAGCCTGTCTTATTCATCATGACACGGAACATGGCTTGGC
>WFQB01000063.1 GCA_015487305.1 Parvularculaceae bacterium
ACCTATGGACGGTTGTCAATTATTTCCCAAAGTTTAAGCCGGGTCAGTAAAGGTTTTGATTTACCCGCGCGCGCCTTTACGCCGCCGCCCAAGGTCGATTCAACCGTGCTGGTATTTGACCCGATAGAAAATCATGGAATTGATATTGCCCGTCTTGAAGCCCTCACCCAAGCGGCTTTTTCCCAGCGCCGCAAAATGCTGCGCTCCTCGCTAAAAACCGTCTTTCGCACGAAGCTGGAACAGGTCTTGCTGGAATGTGATATTCTTCCCACCGCCCGCGCCGAAGATATTACCGTTGATAAATGGATTGCGTTAAGCCGCGTGGCTCCGTCTTAGGAACATAAATCCTAAAGCGTTTCCAGGATAAGTGGATACCGGTTATCCGTCCGGAAACGCGTCAAAACAAAGACTTAGAGCCTGGTTTTGATTCCATCAAAACCGAAAAGGCTCTAAGCCTCAATAATGCCTTTGACAAAATTGCTAAGGCCAGTCTGGCGGGTGCGTTTTAAGCGCTCGGCCACGAGAATCGCCTGCATCATCGCCTGCGCTTCATCGAGATCATAATTGACAATCACATAATCATATTCCGCCCAATGGGAAATTTCCTCATCGGCCTTGTTCATGCGTTGCTGGACCACATCATCGGGGTCGCGGGCGCGTTTGCGCAAACGTTTTTCCAGCTCTTCGCGAGACGGCGGTAATATAAACACTTTCACCAGATCATCGCGGGCAATCTCACCCAATTGCTGTGCACCCTGCCAGTCAATATCGAACAGAATATCCTGACCATTAGCCAGCGCCTGCTCAACGGCCCCCTTCGGGGTGCCATAAAAATTGCCAAACACTTCAGCCGATTCCAGAAACTCGCCTCTCTCGCGCATGTCACTGAACTGCGCTTCATCGACAAAATAATAATCTTCCCCATGCACCTCCCCCGGGCGACGGGGGCGCGTGGTGGCAGATATCGACAGGGATAAATCCGGATCAAGCCGTAACAGCCGATTGCACAAAGTGGTTTTGCCAGCGCCAGACGGGCTGGAAACCACGAACATCAGGCCGCGTCGGGTAATTTTATTTACGGGGATCAGGTCCATCATTCCACATTCTGAATTTGTTCCCGGAACTGATCGATCACTGTCTTTAAAGACAGGCCAATATTTTTCAGTGCCATGCCGGGGGTTTTTGAACATAAGGTATTGGCTTCGCGATTAAACTCCTGCGTCAGGAAGTCAAGCTTGCGCCCAACCACGCCGCCTTTGGCCAATAGCGCCCTTGCTGCATCAATATGGGCTTTAAGGCGGTCAATCTCCTCGCGAATATCGGCCTTTACAGCCAATAAAGCTGCCTCCTGCGCGAGGCGATCTTCATCAATCTTGGCATCATCAAGAAGAGTTTTGATTTGCGCTGAAATGCGCGTTTTAATCTGGCCCAATGTCTCTTCTTCCAATGCTTGGGCCTGATTAGTCAGCTTTTCAATTTCGTCAATCTGGGCGTTTAAAATAGTGGCAAGCTCCGCCCCCTCTTCGGCGCGGGCAATAGCCAAAGCCGCAATCGCTTTATCCAGGCTTTGCAAAATTGCGCCATCCAGTTTTTGCGCATTCTCATCATCCAGCGCTGGCGCTTCGCTAGAAAGAACCCCGCGCAAAGACAATATGCCTTCAGGGCGCGGTAATTCCGTTTCCGTTTTCAAGCGCACATCATTGATGGCGGCTATTGCTTGGGCCAGAACCGCTTCATTGACAATAAACCCACCCTCGCCTGCATCATCGCGATAGGAAAGACTGACAGCGATAGACCCACGCGAAAATGCGTTTGAAAGTTTCTTGCGCAAGGCGGCTTCCAGCCTATCAAAGCGCGATGGCAGTCGCAGACGCAAATCCAATCCGCGCCCATTCAGGCTGCGCAATTCCCAGCCCCAGGAAATCTCCCCTTGTGGGGTGGTAAAACTATCTTCATGGCGGGCAAACCCCGTCATGCTGGAAAGTCTGTTGGTTGATCCGCTCACTGCGATCCCCGCTCGGCTTCAATCGCCCGCCATTTGGCAACATTGCGATTATGGTCCCTAAGGTTTGCCGCAAAGGCATGACCGCCCGTGCCATCAGCCACAAAATAAAGATAATCCGTATCCGCTGGATTAAGCACGGCAGCGAGCGAGGCTTCCCCCGGATTGGCAATCGGCGTTGGCGGCAGACCACGAATGATATAAGTATTGTAAGGGGTCTCCCGGCGCAATTCGCTGACCCGCAATCCGCGCCCCAAAGGTTCCCCGCCGGTTAGCCCGTAAATAATCGTCGGATCCGATTGCAGGCGCATGCCCTTGCGCAGGCGATTGACAAAAACCGACGCCACTTGCGGGCGCTCTTCGGGCAACGCAGTTTCTTTTTCGACAATCGACGCGAGAATGACCGCTTCTTCCTTGGTGTCGAATGGCAGATCATCGGCACGGGTCTGCCATAGACGATCAAGCACCTCATCATGGGCTTCCATCATCCGTTCGATAACCGCATTGCGAGTCTCCCCACGGGTAAAGGCATAAGTTTCCGGCAGCAAATCCCCCTCGGCAGGTTCAATCGTTATCTCGCCTTTGAGAACTTCATTGGCCGTCACCAAGGCCAATACTTGTTTGGTGGTGCGCCCTTCCGGCACGGTCACCGAATAGAGGATAGAATTTCCTTCCACCAGAATATCAATAATCTCCTGCAAAGAAGCTTCGGCGGGGATTTCAAATTCTCCCGCCTGTAATTGACCGCCCAATTTTTGCAGACGCACCGCCGCACGAAAATATTTGTCGGAACGAATAAGTCCTTTTTCTTCCAGCAATGTCGCAATCTCGCCGCTACCCATGCCCGGTTTTACCAACACAATCGCCGTTTCACTGGCCGGACCGGGGCGCTCATATTCATATTTGGCATAAAAGAAACCGGCAGCGCAGACGATCACAAAAACGAAAGCCAGCGTAAGGATGAACTTTATCAGTCCTGAAACTATGCCACCTTGTTGCCGGTTTTTCATGGACCTAAACCTTTCGCATAACCAAAGATGCATTAGTGCCACCAAAGCCGAAGGAATTGGAGAGCACCGCGTTGATCTCTTTTTTCACAGGGGCCAAAGGCGCAAGATTAATGGGCGTTTCCACAGACGGGTTTTCCAAATTCAATGTTGGCGGCGCAATATTATCACGCATGGCCAGAAGGGAGAAAATTGCTTCCACAGCACCAGCAGCGCCCAGCAAATGCCCGATAGCGGATTTGGTGGAGGACATGACAAGGCCTTCCGCCGCATCCCCAAACAGGCGCTCCACGGCGTGCAGTTCTATCTCATCGCCCTTGGGGGTCGAAGTGCCATGAGCGTTAATATAATCAATATCCGATGGCGCCATATCAGCACGCTTCAGCGCCATGGCCATCGCCCGATACCCACCATCGCCATCTTCTGCTGGCGCGGTGATATGAAAAGCATCCCCGGACAGGCCATAGCCAACCACTTCGCCATAGATCTTTGCCCCGCGCGCTTTGGCTTTTTCATATTCTTCCAGCACCACAATCCCTGCGCCTTCTCCCATAAGAAAACCATCACGGCCCTGATCCCATGGGCGGGATGCTTTTTCCGGGGTTTCATTATAGCCCGTAGTCAGCGCCTTGCAGGCGGCAAAGCCGGCCATGCCAAGACGGCTTATTGCCGCCTCTGCACCGCCTGCGACCATCACATCAGCGTCTCCCATCTGGATAAGCCTTGCCGCATCACCAATCGCATGGGCGCCCGTGGAACAGGCTGTCACAACGGAATGGTTCGGACCTTTAAGACCAAAGCGAATAGAGACCTGACCGGATACAAGATTGATCAAGCGGCCGGGAATGAAAAAGGGCGAGATACGACGCGGGCCTTTTTCATGCAAGGTGACGGCTGCCTCTTCTATTCCGGCCAAACCGCCAATGCCGGACCCGATGAGAACACCGGCGCGCTGTTTTTCTTCTTCGCTGGAAATTTCAAGGCCGCTATCTTCTAAAGCCATCGCCGAAGCCGCAATACCAAAAGTAATAAACGGATCTATTTTGCGTTGCTCTTTCGCGGGAACCCAATCATCAGCGTTAAACGCCAACGCCCCGGCTTCTGCCCCGCCGCCAGAGCCATCCACATGGGGGACTTCAGCAGCAATTCTGCATGGCAGATCATCGGTTTTAAATTTTTCAATACTATTCGCGCCGCTATCGCCTTTTAGCAGACGCTGCCAAACCCCGTCATGGATCGCCCCGCCGGCATCCTGTTTAGAGCCCGCTCCCAAAGGTGTAACAAGACCAATACCCGTAACAACAACCCGCTTCAGCATGTAGGCCCTTTCTTTTTAAACTGGCGACAACTCTATCCGTTCACGCCTCGAATCGGAAGCTTTTTAAGCAAAAACCGCCGCAAGGTTTATCGCCCGCAGCGGTTTAATTTTAAAATCCAGCCCACGCGCCCGCCCTGCCATAAAAGCATGTCGAAGAGCATTTACCGGCTGCAAAATTCTTTATTTTTTTGCTTCTTCGATGAATTTAATTGCATCACCCACAGTCTGGATGGACTCAGCGGCATCATCAGGAATTTCAATATCGAACTCTTCTTCAAAAGCCATAACCAATTCAACGATATCAAGGCTGTCTGCGCCAAGGTCGTCGATGAAACTCGCTTTTGGCTCTACTTTTGCGGGATCCGCATCAAATTGTTCGACGGCTATTTTTTTTACGCGCTCGGCGATATCAGACATAAATCTGCTCCTTTTTTATTCCGGCTGCTGGCCGGTCCTCTTTCGGGCACCCCCTATTTGAGGAAACTGACGAGTGGGCGATACGGCATATTGAAGAAATACGCAAGCACCGGCCCCCTTCCAAATTAGGGATTTTTGAAAAAACCCCGTTAAATCATTGCCATACCACCATTTACATGCAGGGTTTGACCAGTGATATAGCCCGCTTCTGTGGATGCCAGATAGGCAGTAGCGGCGGCAATATCCTCTGGCGTGCCCATGGCACCAGCGGGTATTTTAGCATAAATTGCCTGTTTTTGCTCATCATTTAACGCCTCCGTCATCGCCGTTGCAATAAAGCCGGGGGCGATGCAATTAACGGTGATATTGCGGCTGGCGACCTCCTGCGCCAAAGATTTGGAAAGGCCGATCATGCCCGCCTTGGACGCTGCATAATTGGTCTGACCGGGATTGCCCGTAACCCCAACAATTGAAGTAATAGCAATAATACGCCCAAAGCGCGCTTTGCTCATGGGGCGCAAACAGGCTTTGGCAAGACGCTGATAGGCGGTCAGATTGATTCGCAACACATCATCCCAATCATCCGGCTTCATCCGCATCATCAGCCCGTCGCGCGTGACGCCGGCATTGGCAACCAGAATATCAAGCCCGCCCATGGCTTCAGTCGCCTGGCCCGGCAATGCGTCAACGGCATCGAGATCGGAAAGATTGCATGGCAGGATATGCGCCCGCTCGCCCAACTCTTTGGCCAAAGCTTCAAGCTTTTCTGCCCGCGTGCCCGACAGGCAAATTTCTGCCCCCTGCCCGTGCAGTGCTTTTGCAATTGCTCCGCCAATGCCGCCGGTTGCTCCTGTTACCAGCGCTTTTTTCCCTGTGAGATCAAACATAAAGTTTCCATTTTTCGTAAAGGTTAGAGAAAAGTTTTAAAAGATTCGACTGTATCTGGCGTGCCGACCGAAAGGCTTTTGGCATCTGGCACAATGCGCTTGATGAGCCCCGCCAGCACTTTGCCGGCACCAATCTCGACAAAATGATCGCTACCTTGCGCCGCCATGGCGGCAATGCTTTCACGCCAGCGCACTCGCCCCGTCACCTGATTGACCAGTAAATCGCGAATTTCATCAGCACTGTTAACTGGCGCTGCCGTGATATTGGCAAATAGTTTTGCTTGTGGCTGGTTGATTTTTGTCTCGGCCAAAGCGGCGCGCATTTTTTCCGCTGCAGGGCCCATCATTGAGCAATGAAATGGTGCAGAAACCGGCAAAGCCAACGCCCGTTTTGCACCCAGCTCTTTAGCCGAGATAATCATTGCTTCAATCGCCGCGACGCTGCCGGAAACCACAATCTGTCCGGGGGCATTATCATTGGCTATTTCGCACACGCCTTTTACGGCAAGCTCTGCGCAGGCCTTTTCTATCGCCTCCATATCAAGGCCGAGCACCGCCGCCATAGCTCCCTCGCCCACAGGAACCGCGTCTTGCATGGCCTCTCCGCGCAAACGCAAAAGCTTTGCTGTATCAGAAAGGCTAATCGCACCAATCGCGCACAGGGCTGAATATTCCCCCAGCGAATGGCCGGCAACACTGGCAACATTATCAAGAGACAGCCCCGCTTCTTTTTCCAGCACCCGAAAAGCAGCTATGGATGTTGCCATCAAAGCAGGCTGGGTGTTGGTGGTCAGGCTTAAGTCTTCTTTTGGCCCTTCAAAAATTAACTTGCTCAATTTCTCGCCAAGGGCCTCATCGACCTCGGCAAAAACCTCGCGGGCAATAGAAAAATCATCGGCCAGCGCGCAACCCATGCCAACAGCCTGACTGCCCTGACCGGGAAAAACCAGAGATAACCCCATGGAAATTATTCCTTTAACAATAAAGAAGAAAGCCTATGCAACGGATCAATAATCCTGCGCATAAAAACCCAAGCAACAAAACTAAACGGCTAAGGAGCGCCCTATTTCAAGAAATTTTGCCCGTCTTTGAACCCGTAATTCATCGGGGCTTAATGGCTCCAAATCATGCAGCGCCGCTTCAATCGCATCCCCAAGGCGCTCTATCGCCGCCTCCGAATCGCGATGGGCCCCGCCCAAAGGCTCCGGCACAATGCCATCAATCACCTTCAACTCCAGCAAGTCTTGTGCAGAAATTTTCATGGCTTCGGCAGCGTCCGGCGCTTTGTTCTCGCCCTTGCCTTGTGCTTCTTTCCACAAAATAGACGCGCAACCTTCCGGTGAAATCACCGAATAAACCGCATGCTCCATCATCAGCACTTTATTGGCCGCCGCCAGCGCCACCGCGCCACCAGAGCCACCCTCGCCGACAATCACCGAAACCAATGGCGCACCAAGGCTAAGACATTTTTCTGTAGAGGCCGCAATCGCTTCGGCCTGACCGCGTTCTTCTGCGCCCTTGCCGGGATAGGCCCCGGAAGTATCAATCAGGGTTATCACCGGCATATCAAAACGCTCAGCCATTTCCATCAGGCGCACGGATTTGCGATAGCCTTCAGGCCGCGCCATGCCAAAATTATGATCAATACGGCTTTTGGTGTCGCGCCCTTTTTCATGGCCGATAATCATCACCGAGCGACCACGAAACCGCGCCGGACCACCAAGAATAGCCCTGTCTTCGCCAAAGGCCCTGTCACCGGCAAGCGGGGTGAAATCTTCTGTCAGGCCAGCCACATATTCCTTGAAATGAGGGCGCGCCGCATGACGGGCCACGCTGGTTTTTTGCCAGCGCGATAGATTGGCATAAGTGTCTGCCAGTAATTTTTGCGCTCTGGTTTCAAGCTTGGAAATCTCTTCCTCGACATTCACCGCTTCATCGCCATTCATGGTGCGTAAATCGTCAATCCGGCCTTCCAGTTCGGCAATCGGCTTTTCGAAATCAAGATAGCTGCGCATGCGCGCTCCTTTCAAAATTCCCCTCAATAATCGGGGGATATGTCAGTGTTCCCGAGCAATTTATAGGCTTGGTGGGGTGATTGCAAACCTCTTTCAAGCCCTGCCTATGGGGCCCCTAAAGGGCCAATATGCGACAGGCTGTCAATGATCGGACAATCGGCCTTATTGCCTTTGCCACATTGGGAGGCAATTTCCTCAAGACGGCGCGAAAGATGCTGAAGGTCGCAAATTTTAGCCCTAATCGCTTCCCTGTGACGCAGGGTCATCTCATGAACCTCATCACAGTTTGGGGCATCATCTTCCAGACCCAACAAATTGCGAATATCGCTTAAAGAAAAGCCCAACTCGCGACAGCGCCGGATGAAAGTGAGACGGCGCGCCTGATCAGCCCCATAGACCCGATGTCCCCCTGCGGTGCGGCCAGGATCTGGCAGCAGGCCGATTTTCTCATAATAGCGAATGGTCTCGATCTTAACCCCGGTCAGATCTGATAATCGCCCGATTGTGAAGCCTTGTGCCAATGCCTGTGTCATATAAAGCTTGATCCTATAGTTACTACAGGTTTTAGCATAGCCGCCATGATTGATAAAACAAAAAACGAAACACAATTATCGGGCCGTAACGGGGGTCAACAGGCACCAAAAAAGAGTGGCAAATCCCTGTTTGCCAATGGCCTATTCGCCGGTGGCGGCGCGCTATCAGGGCTGTTCGCCTTTATCGGCGCTTCTTGTTGTGTGCTGCCATTGGCACTGGTCAATCTTGGAGTCAGCACAGCGCTGGTTGGCAATCTCGCCTTTTTTGCCCGTTATGAGGCTTGGTTCAAATGGGCCGCTTTTGCCCTCGTCCTTTTCAGCTTCCTCCTCGCCTTTCGGCAAAGACGACCAAGCGCCAGGGTAATCGCAATTTTGTTCATTGGAGCGGGGCTGACCGCATTGGCTTTTATCTTCCCCTATTTTGAAGGTGATGTATTACAATGGATGGTACGAAGATAGCTTATATCCCCCAATCAACCATCACCTGCCCGCAATGTGGTGGTCAAACGACCGAGACCATGCCGGATGATGCCTGTCAGTATTTTTACGACTGCAAGCATTGCCACGCTTTGCTAAAACCCAAAGCCGGTGATTGCTGCGTCTATTGTTCTTATGGCGATGTCCCCTGCCCGCCAATTCAATTGGGTGATTGTTGTGAGGGTTAGGAATACTCCCCCTTCCCCCCCACCTTCAATTAAAAATTTAAGACGAAGATTTCTTCCTGTTCTGATTTTGCAATGGATGGTTTTCAAATACCAGATTTTTCAACCGCTCCTGCGCCACATGGGTGTAAATCTGTGTTGTAGTAATATCCGCATGGCCGAGCATTTGCTGGACCGCGCGCAAATCTGCCCCGCCTTCAAGCAAATGGGTGGCAAAAGCATGGCGCAACACATGGGGGGATATTTTTGACGGTTCTATGCCAGCGCTCACCGCCAGCTCTTTTAGCATTTGCGCAAAACGCGCTGTGGTCAGATGGCCGCTTTTTCCCCGCGACGGGAACAGGAATTTTGACTCCCCCTTGCTAACGAACTGATCACGCCCCCCAGCCAAATATTGTTCAACCGCGTCAATGGCTGGTTCTGACAAAGGCACCATGCGTTCCTTATCGCCCTTGCCGCGGACCAGCAAAAATGGCTGACCCTTGCGTATGGCCCCCATGGGCAGGCTGACCAATTCCGAAACCCGCAGGCCCGAAGCATAAAGAATTTCCAGCAATGCCTTTAAGCGCAAGGCTTTTGCTTTGCCTTGCTCGCCCTCTACTTGACCGCTGGCCGCGAGTAATTTTTCTGTTTCCTCAAGGCTTAAAATTTTTGGCAAAGGCCTTGTGGTTTTGGGCCGTTCAATCAAAGCTGCGGGATTATCCGCCCGCACCCCTTCTCCATGAGCAAAACCATAAAACTGCTTCAGGGCCGAAACACATAGCGCCGTTGTCGCCGCGGCCCGTCCTGTTTTGTGCAAATGGGCCAGATAGGCAGCAATATCATCATGGCTGGCTTTGATCAGACTGCCCCTTCCCTGTTTTGAAAGAAAGGCAGCAAAACGTTGCAAATCGCGCCCGTAATTGCGGATTGTTCGATTGGAGGCCCCGCGCTCCACCACCATCATTTCCAGAAAGGCTTCCAGCAATCCGGCGTCCTGCGGTGATAAAGCACCGGCCGTCATGGCTATCCTCGGCGTTGTGGCTTTAAGCGCGGTATCACCATATCTATAGCGGCATTGGCATGCTCTACCTTATCGCCATTATCCGGACCCCCATCATCGGGAAGACCGCCAGTCATGCGTTTGCGCTTTGCAATGAAATGATGGGTCTCACCAAAAACCTGCGTAAAGGCAATTTGCTGATTAAGATTATCCAGCCCGGATTTTTGCAAAGCCCGCCCGACTATTGTATCGCGAATGGCCGCCAGCTCGCCACTGCCGCCAAGTCCCATGCCGGTCATGGCAATCAGCCCTTCAACCCCTTTTGAGCGCGCTTCGGCTGCATTGATCGCTATATCCACAAGACGGGCAAGAGAGGCAGAACTCCCCCGCGGAGCCGGAAAAGACGCAAGCGCGGACGGGGTTGAAACCGTGGGTAATCCGTAAACAGAAGAAATATAATCCGCCGCACTGCGCTGCCACATGGCGGTCAGCGCCAATAGCGACAATGCCGCCTCTTGGGGTTGCTCTGCTGATTGGTCAAATAATAAAGCTCCAACCCAACGCTCGACCAGATCCCGATCTTCCATGGCAATACCCACAAGAGCAAATTCCCCGGCCCAAGGCGCATAATTTTGCACCACCGAAAACTGCTGCACATCCCGATAATAAAGCCCGGCCAGAGCGCGGAAACGATATGGGTCAGACGCATTGCGTAAAGCTGCGCCAATCAGGCTTTCCTTGTCGAAATTCCCGCCATCCATCGCCAGTTTCGAGGCCTGAAATACCAAAGCATCGACCAGCAAATTATCGCGATTGCGCTTTTGCATTGTTAGGGCGTCAGCCAATTGCTCGGTTTCAAATTCCATAGAAGCAAAAATTGATGCCAACTCATCTATGGAAATAACCCCATGGGCGACCATTCGCATGGCACTGGCAGCGCGCACCTCCGGCGGGGCAGCCGCTTCGCGGGCAAGTGCCGTAAACACCGCCCCTTCTGCTTTATCCAGCATGTCGCCTTTCAATGGCAATTCCAGCTGGCGAATGGCCGCGTAATGAAAGCCATCGAGAGGCGCAACTGATTTGCGCGGCTTTTGTCCCGTGGCAATGGCGTTGAACAATTTAATATCGGTGTCGGACAAATCGCTTGCTTCTTGTAGCAGGCCAAAGGTCAAATCCGCCGCAGCATTTTCCCCGGTTGCCCCATAGCATAAAAGGCGCAATTTCAACCAGAACGGACGGTCACGCCCGCGCAATAAGGTCTCCCCGCGCTGACAGGCCCCCGTCATATCGCCATCCATCATCGCCGCATAGGCAATGGCCTCGGCCAGTTCCGGCTCGCCCTCAATATTGCCTGCAAGACCGGCAAGACTTGCCGCCTGCTCATAAAACCCGATCCGCGCCAGTACCATCAGCTTTTTGCCGGTCAGCACATTATCGGCCCCTTGGGGTGAAGACCCCGGGGATAGCAGCAGGCGCTTATAGCTTTCGGTTTGTGCCGGATGGTCAAGGCGGGTCGGCAGATTATCCAGCAGATAGGCAACATCGCTGGCCGAGGCCCCCTGCCATAAATCCCGGGGCAATGCCCCTTTGCTGGCCGACAAAGTCCCAAGGGCAAAGCTGTCCTGCCCGAAGGTTTCTGTTTCCACCTCAACGGGCACTGGCGAGCTGCTATTTTGCGCCTTTGCCGCGCCAGTAAGAGCTGTCCCTATCAGGCTAGCACCTGCAAGCATCAGGACTGCCGCCATTTTTGCTCGATAATTATTGGCCATTAAGTTCGATCTCCTGATGAA
This sequence comes from Parvularculaceae bacterium, assembly GCA_015487305.1. Classification (GTDB taxonomy): domain Bacteria; phylum Pseudomonadota; class Alphaproteobacteria; order Caulobacterales; family Parvularculaceae; genus S012-90. The sequence continues at coordinate 11,614 of WFQB01000063.1, forward strand.
TCTGACGGGTTTCGGGCTCCATCCTGTCCCCCAGAACATAGAGCAGAATGACCGCCAGCACGAAAAAGACGACCAAAAACAGTGTAAATTTCACGCAAAACCGCTCCTCATAAATCCTGCCAGCCTGAATAATCAGCCTTGTTCCCGAATATTTCCAGACCCAAACCCTAAACCAGTGCGATAGAGAAGAAAAGCGGCGCTTTTGTGTTGATTTATTCGGTTTATCCCCCTCCTTAAGCAATAGTAATGCTTCCTAAAATCAACGCCTTGGGCTAATTCTCTAACTCTGATGACGAAAAAAGCTGACAGCAAAGAATTGGGACAGGCCTTAAACCGGCCAATTATCCTGATTGGCATGATGGGGGCCGGTAAAACCACTGTCGGGCGGCGGCTCGCCGCGGCGCTGGATATCCCCTTTTTTGACGCGGATATGGAAATTGAGCGCGCCGCAGGCATGCAAATCGCCGATATTTTTGAGACCTATGGGGAGGAGGAATTTCGCCATGGGGAGATGCGGGTGATTGAACGCCTGCTGAAGGAAGAGAAAATCCATGTTCTGGCAACCGGTGGCGGCGCCTTTATTCGCCCGGAAACGCGGGCGCTGATTCAAGAAAAAGCCATTTCCATCTGGCTAAAAGCCGATATTGATATTTTGCTGGCCCGCACCGCCAAACGCGATACCCGCCCTCTTTTGCGCCAGGGGAACCCTCGCGAAATATTGGAGCGCCTGTCGCGCCAGCGCGATCCCATCTATGCTGAGGCCAGTATCATTGTTGAAAGCATTAAAGGCCCCCATAAGGAAATCGTTGGCCGCATATTGCAGCATTTGCAATCCAGCCTTGAACAACAACCAGCGCCATCGCAAAAGGCTTCTGCAAATAAAGACCAACATCGCGTAAAATCATGACCCAGATACAAACCCTTCAGCTAGAGCTTGGCCCCCGCACCTATTCCATTGAAATCGGTCATGGCCTGCTGGCGCAATTGCCGGATCTGCTAACGCCCTTATTGGCGCGGCCAAAATTGGCCATTGTGACAGACAGCAATATTGCGCCGCTCTATGGAGAAAAACTGCGAGACGCATTGCAAAATGCCGGTATTGAAACCGATTTCTTTATCATAGAGGC
>WFQB01000064.1 GCA_015487305.1 Parvularculaceae bacterium
AGACGGCGGCACTGACCGGAGCGTCATGGCTGTCAATCAGGAAGTCATCGCCCAAGCTCGGGTCAGGAGTGAAGCCGGCGATGTGAATTTCACCCACAAGATTGGCGGGGATGGCGCGGATATAGGCATGGGGGTCAATGCCGACATTATTAGCGCTGATGTGGATATTATTGATGTCCACTAGTAAGCCGCAGCCGGATTTTTTTGCCACCGCCAGCATGAAGTCCGGCTCGTCCATGTCCGAGGCGAAGGGCAGGTAATTAGTGGGGTTTTCCAACAATATGCGCCGGCCAATAGAAGTTTGAAATTCTTCAACCCGAAGGCTTAGATGGTTGATTGCTTCCTTGGTGCGCGGCAGGGGCAAGAGGTCTGCGTGATAGCGGCCCTGATGGGCGGAAAAGCTGGCGTGTTCGGAAACCTGTTCCGGCTCGAATTGCTCTATCAGTTTTTTTAGAGCGGTAAGATGATCGCGGTCGAGCGGGTCGAGCCCGCCGAGGGACGCGCCAACACCGTGAAAGCTTAAAGCACGATTTTTGCGAATGGCGGCGAGCCATTTTAGGCGCGGGCCGCCATCGACCATATAATTTTCGGGGTGTGCCTCAAACCAAAGCCCCGCCGCTTTTGTTTCCAAAGCGGCCCGGTAATGATCCGGCTTTAAGCCAAGGCCTGCGGTTTTCGGGAGGGCGTTGATTTGAGACACTGGGGGTGGAGACGGTTTAGGCAGGGTTGTTGCGGTCAAGCTCATCAAGGGATGCTTCGCCATCGGGGGTTATGATATATTCACAAGTGCCCTTGGGCGCAAAGGTCCAGGCATTGCCTTGGAAGTCTATTGTGGATGTGCCTTCGCAGCTTGTGCCTTTACCGGCTTTGCAATCATTTTCGCCAGCCAGCGCGATGCCATAGCATTTGTCTTTGCGCCCGGAAATGCGATCGCCCGCTTGCCATGCGGCAAAGGCTTCCTGCAATTCAGCCGGGGCGCTGTCGTCAATGGAAAGCTGGTCATTGGGTTTGGCATTGGCTGCGCCAGCCATAGCCGCAAGGGCGACACCAGCGATGAGAGATGTTGCGATAGATGTTTTAGACATTAGGGGTTCCTCATATAACTTGATTAAGCACCACGCCTTTTTGCGCGGCGTGGTGTTATTCCTAAAGAGGAGTTTTTGTTTTGGCATCTCACGACCATGGGAAGGCGGTCACAATGATGCGAGAGAGAAGTGAGGAAAATGGTTTCGTATGAAACCGGAGTTAGGCGCCGACTTTTTCCAACATGCCAACACGGATGCCGTCGAAGATGTATTGGGTGGACATGGCCATCAGCAACATGCCGAGAATGCGCGAGATTAAATTCATACCGGTGCGGCCAAGGGCCGAGGCGATGCGGCCGGCAAAGGACATGATGACGACGCCAATTGTCAGCACGGTGAGCATGGCGGAAATAACGGCGGTGCGCGATAACAAAATATCGGTCTGGTTCATTTCTGAATTACCCGCCATGAGCAGCATGATGGTCGCAATGGCGCCGGGACCGGCCAGCATTGGCGTGGCGATGGGGAAGAAGGCGACATTTTCCCGGGCCGAGGCTTTGGGGCCCGGAGTTTTGGCCTCTAACTCGCCATCGGGATTGAAAAACATTTGAAAGCCCATCAGGAACAATAGCAATCCGCCAGAGGTGCGAAAGGCGTCAATGGAGACATGCAAGCCGTCGAGCATGGCCTGCCCGAAAAAGGCAAAAAAGCCGAGCATGCCAGCGGCAATGAGCGAGGCCATAAGCGCCAGTTGGAACTGTTTTTTCGGGGTTTCCGTATGGGTGAGAGAGGCGAAAATCGGCGTTACCAATATCGGATCAATCACAATGAACAGCGTTACAAAGGCCGTCAGGAAACTTGGTAAAAATACTTCCATGGGAGCCTCCTTATGCTCATATCTCTTCTAGCCCATAAGCCAAGCCGCTGCTATTATATTGGTCGCACTTCTTAATCCGAAAACCGACCTCACCTGAGAGGAGCCGCCGTCCTTCGACAGGCTCAGGATGAGGGGGCGTCTCGAAGGGCTCACTTTTCACCGAACTGCTCTAGCCCATAAGCCAAGCCGTTGCTATTGTCCAACAATGGAAGAAAAGTCAACCGAACATTCAAAAGCATGGGACCAATATTGGCAGGGGCGCGAAGGCGAAGATGCGCTTGTTTGCGAAGGGGTCGAGGATGATGGGGCGCTGCTGCGCTTCTGGCGCGGTGCGTTTTCTGATCACTCGGGGGCTGTGCTTGATATTGCCTGCGGGTCGGGTTCGGTATTGCGGCTGGCGCAAGAGGCCGGATGCGCGCCTTTGACGGGGCTTGATATTGCCGAAGGGGCAATCAGCAATCTGGCCGCGCGGGTGGATGGCGCGATTGGTGTTTTGGGGTCTGCGGCGGATTTGCCATTTGATAATGGCGCGTTCGATCTGGTGGTCAGCCAGTTTGGCCTTGAATATGCGGGGGTTAAACAGGCCGCCGCCGAGGCCGGGCGGGTGGTGGCCAATGGCGGGTCTTTGGTTTTGCTGTGTCATTATCAGGGCGGGGTGCTGGA
>WFQB01000065.1 GCA_015487305.1 Parvularculaceae bacterium
CATCCTTGCTCCAGCCGCCAATGGCAAAGACCTTGCCGCCGACCTTCCACACATCGGCCCCGCCCCATTGCACCACATGGGTCGTGACCGGTAATTTCGAGCAGAAATCATTAAATTGCTTTTGCGTCAAAGCCATGAAGGAGAGCCAGACCTATTTAAGCATTATAGAAAAATTCTTCACGGATAATCATGCCATCCTTATCACAAGTATAGACCGCCACTGTGGTTGATGTGCTGCGCGCATTGATCATTTTATTGGTGGCATCGGTTTCAAAGATTACACTGAACTTGTCTTCGCCGTGCATCATCGGGTCGGACGTTTTCATTTCGTGAATTTCAAAATTTTGATGATACCAGTCATGCTTGGCCTTGATCGCGTCAATGCCCTCTATCTCATTGCTGTCCTCACTCGGCATAGCCATGGCTTCGGCAGAAATGACATTGGCGGCGTAATATTCATCAAGCCCCTGTATGTCTTTACCCTCCCGGCAATATTGCACGAGCTTTTGAGCGGTGGCTTTTACTGTGTCTTGTATGATGGCTCCTCCGGTTGTTTTGGTTATCTTCAATCTATGGAACAAATTAGGAACATGCAAGGATTTTCTTGTTGATGGGTTGGGTGGCTCCTTCCGCCCTGTCGGGCATCTCCCCCATTTCATGGGGGCAGGCAGGTTTTTTGGCCCGCCTTCGGGGTGTCGAAGCGGGGTTTTCGCATAAAAGCGGGATGGGCGCGAATGACACGAGCCAGAAAAAAGAGGGGGGGTGTTCTCGTGAGTTCACCCGCGCCCGGCATTGTCAGACGCTATGGGATGTCTTGTTAAAGACAACCCATAACCGACCGATGGCCAGCAGATTTTTCTGCCCCACCGGCTTGCCTCTCCCGCTCGCAAGGTATCGTTGGATCCGAAACCATGCCCCTTTGAGCGGGCCTGTTTGGGAGTATAGGGGTGATTTTGTTTGCGGGGATAAGTTGTTTGGGTTTGGTTTGGGGCTCTTGGCCCCCTCCGCCCTGCTCTCGCACCTCCCCCGCTTAACGGGGGAGGAATCCTTTGTGGAAATTTGGGTGCTTCTTAGGCCACCCTCTCGCCGCGCTGGCGCTGGCGCAGCGGGTCGAGGCTCACTAGCGTTCGCACCTCAGGGTGAGTAAGGCTCTTTTTTATACATTGTTTTCTGTACCGCTCACTCGCTCATCCAAGAGGAGTAAATATCAACCCGTACTACGCATCCTCAGCAATAAATTTCAACGCCACGCCATTATTGCAATAGCGCAGGCCGGTTTTGTCGCTGGGGCCGTCTTCAAACACATGGCCTTGATGGCCGCCGCAACGGGCGCAATGATATTCTGTGCGTTTCATCCATAGGGAATTGTCGGGTCGGGTGGATATAGCATTGGGCAAATGGTCGTAAAAACTTGGCCAGCCCGTGCCGCTGTCATATTTCATGGCCGAGGTGAAAAGAGGCAGGGCGCATCCGGCGCAAACAAAAGTGCCGTCGCGTTTTTCTTTATCAAGCGGCGAGGAGCCAGCGCGCTCGGTGCCGTTTTTGCGCAAAACGCGGAATTGTTCGGGGGTCAGGCGTTTTTTCCATTCGGCTTCTGAAAGCTGCCATTTGGCAAAGTCGGGAATGCTGCCGGAATCAGTATTGGAAATGGGATTGGCCTTGGCCATGCTGGCTGCCAATATGCCGCTACCGGCCAAACCACTTAAAAAACCTCGCCTGCTCATAGACACGTTTCTTCCTCCATCTGTTTTGAGATCAATTCGCATCATAATACGCCAAGCTGCGAAAGATAGATCACTTCACGCGAAAGTGTCGTGATGTGAAGGGGCTTATAAACCGCCAATGAACAGGGCCAGCAAGATGAGTAATCCGGTGTCGCGGTTTGATTTGAAAATTTTAAGGCAGCGTGTGCCGTCATTCATATCAAAGCGGGAATATTGCCAGAACAGATGGGCCATGGCGGCGAGCATGACCACAAAGGCCCATTGGTTTAGCTGGGTTAAAGAGGCTGCGATAAACAGGAAGAAAATTGTTATCGCGTAAAATATGCCAATCCACAGGCCGGATTTATCGCCGAGAAAACGGGCGGTGGATTTAACCCCCACAAGGGCATCATCTTCGCGATCCTGATGGGCGTAAATCGTGTCATAACCAAGAGTCCAGAAAATGCCTGCCGCGTAAAGAAACAAAGCAGGCCATGCCAGACTGCCGGTCATGGCGGTCCAGCCCATCAGCGCGCCCCAGTTAAAGGTGAGGCCAAGCCAGGCCTGTGGCCACCATGTGATGCGTTTCATGAAAGGATAAAGGGCGACAAGAGCGAGCGAAGAAACGCCGAGCCAACGTGTGGCCGTGTTAAAGCTGAGCAGGATCAGCAATCCGATCAGCGCGAGAGCAATCATCAGGCCGACAGCATTGAGAACGGGTATGCGCCCGGAAGCGACGGGGCGGTTGGCGGTACGCTCGACCTTGGCGTCGATATCGCGGTCGACAATGTCATTATAGACGCAACCGGCCGAGCGCATAACAAAGGCACCGACGGCAAAGAGGAGGCTGTAGAAAAAAGCTGTGCGCAAATCGGCGTCCTGCACTGCGCCATCGGCCCAGGCGAGAATAATGCCCCATAAAGAGGGGATCAAAAGCAGCCAAATGCCAATCGGTCGATCAACCCGCATCAATCTCAAATAGGGACGCATGGGCTCCGGCATGGCATCAATCCATGACCGTGCCGGGGCATCCGGCATGGGCGCATCAGATTGATATTTTGGATTTGGGGCATCCATGCTGTAACGGCCTTTTGCGAATCTTTTGTTTATAAGGTAAAAATAGGCTCCCTTAGCGCTTTAGGCAAATAGGGATTTTTGCGCGAAAATCAATAAGGTAAAGGCAAAACCCCAATGGCTTCAACGATCAGGCTTTTTGTCGAAGCGGCGCTTTGTGATGGGGCGCTGATAAATTTACCACAAACTCAGGCGCATTATCTGGGGGCGGTGATGCGACGCAAGGCGGGCGATGAGCTTGTTTTGTTTAACGGGCGCGATGGGCAATGGCATGGGCGGTTGGCGCGGCTTGATAAAAAAACTGCCTCGGTGACGGTGCTGACCCAAACCAGAGAGCAACAAAGCGCGCCGGATTTATGGTTGCTTTTTGCGCCGATAAAACGGGCGCCGCTCGACCAGATGGCGCAAAAGGCAACCGAGCTTGGGGTTTCGGGTTTAATGCCGGTGATGACCGAGCGGACGATTGTCTCGCGGGTTAAAACCGATCGCTTAAAGGCCAATGCCATTGAGGCCGCCGAGCAGACCGAGCGCCTTGACCTGCCGGAAATTTTTGAAGCGCAGAAATTGCCTGACCTTTTGGCGCAATGGTCAGCCGATAAGGGCGGGCGGCGGATTTTATTTTGCGATGAAGAATTGGCAGATGGCAAAGAGGCTCCGACAATAGAGCAGGCCCTTATGCCTTTTAAGGACAAAGCCTTGCCATGGGCGGTGCTGGTCGGTCCTGAGGGGGGATTTACGGATAAGGAGCGCGTGCATTTGAAATCTTTGCCTTTCGTCACCACGGCAAAACTGGGCCCGCGCATTTTGCGGGCGGATACGGCGGCCTATGCGGCGCTGACCCTGTGGCAGTCGGTTTTGGGGGATTGGTAAAAACCTGCTCTTTTTAGCTATATCACATTATTGTCAGCAGCCGCTGTGGAGCGGTATTTCATGCTTGGCCTCATGGGCGGGGAGGCGTAAAGCAATAGGTTACAAGAATATTTAGGGCTTATCGGGCCATGGCTTGGACCGCCTCAAGGAAAAAATGATGAATAATAAAAATGAGACGGCCAACAAAGAGCCAAATCGCGCCGACCTGCCGCCCATTGAAAGCAAGGCCGAGATGATCGCCTATCTTGAGGCTGGCGCAAAACCCAAAGAAGAATGGGTGATTGGCACCGAGCATGAAAAATTCGGGTTTTGCTGGGATGATTTAAGCCCCTTGCCTTATGCGGGCGAGTGCTCGGTGCGGGCGGTGCTTGAGGGGTTGGCCAATCAGTTTGGCTGGGAGCGGGTTTTTGAAGGCGACAATATTATCGCCCTCAAGCAAGCGGGTGCGTCCATCACTTTGGAGCCGGGCGGTCAGTTTGAATTATCCGGCGCGCCGTTAAAATCGCTTATTCAAACTTGTAATGAGGTCAATCAACATCTTGAACAGGTGCGATCTATCGCCGAGCCTATGGGCATCGGCTATCTCGGCATGGGCTTTACGCCCAATTGGAGCCGCGCGGAAATGCCGCAAATGCCAAAGGGGCGCTATACGATTATGCGTCGCTATATGCCCAAGGTCGGCTCGCTTGGGCTTGATATGATGCACCGCACGGCAACCGTACAGGTCAATCTTGATTTTGGTTCTGAAAGCGACATGGTGAAGAAATTTCGCACTTCGCTTGCCCTGCAACCAATCGCAACAGCTTTATTTGCCAATTCGCCTTTGACCGAAGGCAAGCCCAATGGCTGGTGCTCTTATCGTGGGCATATCTGGACTGATACCGACCCGGATCGCACGGGGCTGTTGGATTTTGTGTTTGAGGACGGGTTTGGTTTTGAGCGTTATGTGGATTATATGCTCGATGTACCCATGTATTTTGTTTATCGCGATGGCGATTACATGGATGCGGCGGGACTTTCGTTTAAGGATTTTATGGCCGGAAAGCTTGAGCCTGCGCCGGGGCAATTGCCAAGCTTAAAGGATTGGGAAGACCATCTCTCCACTGCTTTTCCCGAAGTGCGTCTTAAAACATTTCTTGAGATGCGCGGGGCTGATAGCGGGTCTTGGAATACGATTTGCGCCCTGCCGGCGCTTTGGGTGGGGCTTTTATATGATGATGCCTGTCTTGAGGCCGCTTGGGATGTGGCCAAGGACTGGGACCGTGAGCAGCGCCATCATTTGCGTGAGGACGCAGCACGTTTCGGGATGCAGGCAAAAATTGGTCGCCATAAGTTACAGGATATTGCCAAGGAAGTTATTGCTATTGCCCGCGAGGGGCTGAACAAGCGCGCCATGCTTGATAAAAGTGGTAATAATGAAAGCGGGTTTTTGCAGCCGATTGTGGAAGTGGCCAATAGCGGTGTGACCATGGCCGAGCGCAAGCTGGCAGAATTTGAAGGCGAGATGGGGCGGGATATGCGGGCGCTTTATGAGAAATATGCTTATTAGTCGGTCAGTCAGGTGTTGAAGGGGGGATTTCATGGAGGAGGCGATTGCCAAAGCCTGTCGCGCATTGCCCCGTCGCCATAAAGCCTTTCGCACGGCGCTCAAAGCCATCGACAACAGGCCTCATATTCGCCGCCGCCCCAAAGGCTATCCGGGATTGTTTCGGATCATCGTCGAGCAACAGGTCTCAGTGCCATCGGCGCAGGCGATATTGGCGCGCTGCAAAACTGCTTTTCCTAAAATTACTCCGGCGGTCATTCTTGAGTGTGACGAGGAAGATTTGCGTGGATGTGGTTTGTCCGGGCCGAAAATCCGCTATGTGAAAATTCTCGCCGAGGCGATTACCGATAAGAGCATCAGGCTTCACGCGTTGAAAACTATGCCCGATGAAGAGGCGCTTTCCTATCTCTGTCAGGTTAAAGGCATCGGCCCATGGTCGGCAGCGATCTATCTTTTATTTTGCGAGGGGCGGATGGATATTTGGCCGCAAAAGGATG
>WFQB01000066.1 GCA_015487305.1 Parvularculaceae bacterium
GTCATCATTGATCTGGCAAGATTGGGATATCGTGACCCCAATGGCCGCCCGCTTCGTGGGCAATTATCTCTCAATATTTCAAAGCTTCATTTGCAACAGCAGCAGGATCAGTTTTTCTGCAACAATCTTGAGGGGGATATTGCCAGTGATGCGCTTTTTGTGCTTGGGCAATATTACAACAAGGAACTGCCCTTATTGCGCGGCACGCTTAATTGTGAGCAAGGGAAGATTATGCTCGCCATTGCCGGCCAAAACGGGATTGTGGTGATTGATATTAATGCCGAGATCAGCGCCAATTTTGATTATATGGCGAATATCATGATTGAAACAGGTGATAGGGAGATAGAAAGCCTGCTGGCACTCTATGGCTTCAATTCTGATGGCAATCGCTATAGGCTGCTTGAGCGTAGTAATCTTGCCCAAGGATGGCGCTAAAAAGGCTGATGGCATGACCAAAACCAATATAGCAAAAACAGCATTACTGGCTTTGATAATGCTAGGGCTAAGCGCCTGCGCTAGTAGCAATAGTAATGTAGATAAAGACAACACATCTGGTGCAGCTGAAATTCCACGCCTGTCGCAACTCAACACGGACAGCCTGCCCGAAGGGCAATGTGGCATGTTGCTTTGGACCATGAATGCCGGTCAGCCGGTTTTGGTTTTTCGCACCATTGCCGGTGGCCATGCTGAGGTTATGTTGGACGGTAAGAAGCAGAAGTTTTTGCCACTAGCACAAAAGGGCGATATCCGCTTTGGCATCGGCTCACAGCAAAGCTATCGTTCGGCTACGGGGAACAAACCTCAAACCATTGAAATAAAGGTGGAATATGGGGCCAGCTTTGGTGGTGGCGTTTATGTGGATGAGGGGGTGCTGCGTCTTATCACAGCGCGGGGTTGGGAACGCATTATACCAGTTGCTGGACTTTCTGGTTGTCGAAAAGCCTAAGGTCTGTTTTAATATAACATAACTAAGCTGTTCTTTTTATTGCCTTTTTCGCGATATTCAGTTGTCACCTCCCTTGATTGTCGCCTAGATTGGCGATTACGAAAGATGATAGCGAGAAGATTATTTTTTAATGGGCGCACATGTTCATAACCATTCCGGTGCTGCCGAATGCGGTCACCACGGCGAGGCGGCTACCCGCCGTCTCGCTTGGGCGACTGTTGTCATCGTTGTGTTTTTCTTTGTGGAAATTATTGGTGGTTGGCTTTCGCATTCGCTGGCTTTGTTGGCCGATGCCGGCCATATGGCAACCGATGCCATGGCGCTGTTATTGGCATTGTCAGCGCGATGGATCGCCAGGCGTCCGGCGCGTGAACATATGTCCTTTGGTTATCATCGCGTGCAGGTTTTGGCGGCTTTCGTAAATGCTCTGGCGCTATTGGCGCTGGTCATGTGGCTTATTATTGAAGCTTTTAATCGCATGAGTCATTCGGAACCTATTGACGCGCCGCTAATGTTGTCTGTTGCGTTGATTGGTCTCGTTGCAAATATCGTTGCTTTCTTTCTTCTGCATGGGGGTGACAAGGATGACGTCAATATTCGTGGTGCCCTATTGCATGTCATTGGTGACCTTCTGGGCTCAGTTGCGGCAATTGTTGCGGCCGTGGTGATTATGGCGACGGGCTGGTTGCCGATTGATCCGCTGCTGACATTTCTGGTTAGCGCTTTGATCATTGTCTCGGCAGTGCGCTTATTGCGTGAAACGGCCCATGTGTTGCTGGAAGGTGCGCCTAAAAATCTGCAACCGGATCGTATCAGAACGCTGGTTATGGACGCCGTGCCGGAAGTTGACCGAATAAAGCGGCTTTATGTCTGGATGTTGACCCCGGACCAACCCCAATTGGCCATGCATTTGGAGGTGAAAGAGGGGGCTGATGCCAACAAGGTTGTAAGCGCTATCAATATTGCCTTGCGAGAACACTCGCCTAAGCTTTTTACCACCATCCAGATAGACAATCGCAGTCTCGCTGACGAACCGCCAGAAGATGAGGGCGAGAATAAAAAGCAACAGCAGGAAAATCTGCGTGTAGTAGACCCATGGCCAGCACCGGCTGTTGCTGGCCCTCTGCCGACCGCTTCCAGTGATCGCTAAACAGCTTTTTCAACTTTTTCCCGAATGCGTAAGGTTACACGATTATCAACCGAACGAACGGTTTCTGGTTCTATTCGTTTAAGGCAGGCGATAAGTGCTATGATGATGAGATAGCCCTCCCACATTTCCATGGAGATGGACGCCCCACCGACACCAAAAACAACTAGAGAAATTTGTGCATGATAGCCAAAGCTTGATCGCCAGCGGCCAAATTTGGCATAGCGATAACGTGTATAGGCGCTGGCGGCCTTGAGGAAGGCGACCCCTAATATGCCAAGATAGATAAATAGGCCGACAAAGCCCATGCCCCCCAAAATTTCAAAATAGATGGAATGGGCCGCGCGCGGCGTGCGTTTCATATCGACCTGCCGGGCAATGGGCTCCTGATAGGAATTGCGCATGCCGACGCCGGTAAGGGGGTGCTCTTTGGCCAGCTTGTAATTAATTACCCAGGCATCGACTCGCCCCATGAAACTGTCATCTTGAGTGGCGGTGCCGATGGTTTCCATCCTGTCAAACCAGCGATCTGGCAATAGCAGGGCGGCGGGTATCATCATCGCCACCACAAGGCCAAGATATAAAAGGCGTTTTGAAGAGCGCAACCACATAAAGCCGCCAAAGACGATCAATGCCACCAGTGCCCCGCGGGAAAAAGTGCCGAGAATAGCGATGATGGACAGAAGAAAAACCGCTTTAATGCCATGGCGTACCCATCTGCTCGCCACCTGTCCATGCATGTAAAGAAATAGCGGTAATGTGGTTGCCAGTGCCACACCCATATGGTTGTTGTCAAACAGGATGGTGTTTTCTAAGCCGAAATAATTATTTTTCCCAAGGGTCAAAATCGTATAGGCCCCGCCCTTGGCTCCATAAAACCCCATAATGATAATGACGACCCAGAGAAGCGCGTGAAAGCGCAAACGGTCAGTGACCAATTGCGCGCATAGCAAGATGAAGATCATGATTTTCAAAAAGCGGTCAAATGGTTCGGCAGAATATTCAGGATCTAATGACTGGTTTTGCGAAACGACAAGCCAGAAAGAAAATAGCAACAGCAGGACGGTGATCGTATCAAAGCGAAAGCGCTTATATTCGCTATGCATGAACAGGGCAACAAAAGTTACCGCTGCGATTAGCAGGTTAAGTGGCAGGCCTTGCGCGTAATATGCGGCCATTTGAGGGGTGGCGAGGGTAAACCAGGCCCATGTGAGCAAGGCTGTGAACGGGTATCGCACCGCAAAGGCGAGACACAAGCTCAAAAATCCCAGAAAAACGATGTCGCGCATGACTAAAACCGTAAATTTCTCTACGGGCTACTCCAAATTTGTTCCACAATGATACAAAAAAGCAGCCGTAAAATTGACAAAGCAGAGTTGCACTCCATTTTGTCCTTTCATCCCTTACTCTGTTTCATGTTTTACGCCAAAGGGGAGGGCTTTAGCGGGCGGTTAATGTGCGGGCAACGGCATCCTGCCAACCGGCCAGCAAAGCCTCACGGCGCGCTGTCGGCATAGACGGCTCAAACACATGCTCTCCCTGCCAGCTTGCGGCCAGCTCATCGACCCCGCCATAAAGTCCGGCTTTCATTCCGGCCAGCGTTGCTGCGCCCAAAGCTGTTGTCTCCAAAACCTTTGGACGATCTACTGGGGCCCCAAGAATATCAGCGAGAAATTGCATCAGCCAATCATTGCCGCTCATGCCACCATCCACCCGCAGGCGTTTAAGTTCGGCATTATCAGCGCCCATAGCAGTGATGAGATCATGGGTTTGATAGCAGACAGATTCCAAAGCTGCGCGGGTGAGTTCGGCAATGCCGGTGCCACGGGACAAGCCATAAATCGCCCCGCGGGCATCGCTATCCCACCAGGGCGCCCCAAGACCGGTAAAGGCAGGGACAAAATAAACCCCGCCCGTGTTTTTAATGCTCGAGGCTAGCTCCTCAGTGATTCCAGCGGAAGGAATGATTTGCAAAGCATCCCGCAACCATTGCACCACCGCTCCGGCAATAAAGATTGACCCTTCCAAAGCATAAGTGGTCTTGCCGTTAAACCGATATTGCACTGTGGTCAGCAATTTATTGCGCGATCGCAAGGCCTTGTTGCCCGTGTTCAGCAAGACAAAACAACCCGTGCCATAAGTGCTTTTGACATCGCCCGGAGAAAAACAAGCCTGCCCAATAGAAGCCGCCTGCTGGTCACCGGCAATCCCCAAAACAGGAATTTCCCGACCAAAAATTTCTCTTTGCGTCATGCCAAAATCAGCGGCGCAATCTTTTACCTCAGGCAATAGGCTGCGCGGAATATTGAACTGGCGTAATAGATCCTCGTCCCAGTCTTGCGTGTGAATATTAAAAATGCTGGTGCGACTGGCATTGGTGGCGTCCGTGGCATGAGACGCCCCATCCGTAAGTCGCCATAAAAGAAAACTATCCACCGTGCCAAAGGCAAGCTTTCCAGCCTCGACCTGTGCGCGGGCGCCTTCTATATTATCCAATAGCCAGCAAATTTTGCTGGCGGAAAAATAAGGGTCTGCCAGAAGACCGGTTTTAGCGATGATTTGTTCTTCGCAGCCGGTGTCTTTCAAGTGCTGACAATATTCACTGGTGCGCCGGTCCTGCCAGACAAGGGCATTGGCAATCGGCCTGCCATTTTCGCGCTCCCAAATAAGGCTGGTTTCGCGTTGATTGGTAATACCGATGGCCATCACGCGATAGCCTTGCGTTTCGGCCTCATCAAAAGCCTTACGGGCCGTTGTCAACGTTGATTGCCAGATATCTTCCGGGTCATGCTCCACCCAGCCGATTTCAGGAAAATGCTGCGGAAATTCTTGTTGCGCTTTGCAGATAATTTGTCGGCTATCATCAAACACAATCGCCCGGCTGGACGTCGTGCCCTGATCGAGAGCCAGAATTGCATCTTTCATTGGGGGCCTCATCTGTTTTTCAAGATGCTGCCGCCGTTACAATGCTTCGTCAATCAAATAAGTTGGTATCAACCGCCCAAGGGCTCGCTATCGCGAATGACAAAACATTCCCGACCCGCTTGCAATAGGGCAGAGCAGGCAGATTCGGCCTGACTGTCAGTCAAATAGCTGATGCGGGTGCGATACAGGGTTTTGCCATTGCGTTTTACTGTGGTGATATTTTCCTGCCCATTGCCAATCCAAGGTTCTGCAATCGACAGCGCCTCTTTCAAAGTGGATTTGGCCAGGGTTGAAGATTTATAAGCGCCAATCTGGATGCTCCAGACAAGCTCCGGGGCCAACATATCGACATCCCCTTGGGCGATGATGGATTCAGACTCGGCGCGTTTGAGATTGAGATAGTTGAGCCTTTCAGCATCACTCATAGCGCTTAGCAAAACCCCGATATCATCTTCCGTGGTCAGACCATCGGCATTGGCAAGGTTAAAGCTGGCTTCAATTATTTCCTGACGCAGGGCTGGGTCATCACCAATGCTGTCGCTTATACCTTTTGGGTCTTTGGCAGCTAGTAAAGTGCTATTTTCAGCCTGTTGGGGAGGCCAGACACCGCCAAGGGAGGCGAGAGTGGTTGGTTTTAGAGCCGGTACGATTTTTTTGCGATGGAAAGCAGCCAGCATTTGTGGATTGCGATCAATCTTGGCAAAGGTTTCGTTCATGATCGAAATCATGTGAGCGTCGCGCGTGCGGGTTGAGCGCCCGCCCAGAACAATACCAATCAGATGATTGCCTTTGCGCTCTGCCACGGTTGCAAGATTATAGCCCGAAGCACGGGTATAGCCGGTCTTTAAACCAGAAGCCCCGGCGAGCTTGGCCACAACCCGATTATGGGTTTTGTGCACACGGCCATTATAGGTGAAGCTTTTCTGACTGAAATAAGGATAAAATTGCGGAAAATCCTGTGAAACGCGTTTTGCCAGAATGGCAAGATCTCGTGCTGTGGTAATCTGTCGACGATCAGGCAGGCCGGAGGCATTGCGAAAACGCGTATTGCGCATACCCATGGCGCGGGCTTTGCGGGTCATCTTGGCGGCAAATTTACGCTGGGTGCCGGAAATTTTTTCGGCGACAACAACCGCAACATCATTGGAAGAATCGATAATCAGCGCTTGAATGGCGGTTTCAACAGTAATCGTTGATCCGGCTTTGAGACCAAGCTTGCTGGGCGGCTGACCCGCAGCAAAGGCAGAAACCTTCATCGGTGTCTGCAAGGTCAAACGACCCGCCTCTATTTCTTCAAATAGAAGATATAGGGTCATCATTTTGGTCAGAGAGGCCGGATAGCGTTTTTTGGTTGAATATTTGTCGAACAGAATTTCACCGGTATCAGCATTGATTACGACCGCTGCATATTTGCTATTGGCCATTGCAGGACTGGCCCAAAATGCCAGTGTTCCCGCCAAAAATGCCAATATGGCGGTGGTAATGCCCTGTCTTGAGATCATCGAAAAAAGCCCCGTCTGTCTAACGCTACTTGTGTTAAAGTATAACACAAATCATGCCACCACCATAGGCCCGGGCGGGTAAATACAGGGTTAACAGAAAGTTTACGGTGTTTGCCTCGCGGCAGGGCGCTTTGCGATCACCCCTCGTCCTGAGCGAGGTCGAAGGGCGGCGAGGCGAGAAATGGTGCGCTGCACAAAAATTCCTTGACATTAACCCCTTTAGCCCCTATTTGTGCACTGCAACATATTGTGCATAGTAGAGAAAATCTGCTGTTGTGGCGATATCTAATTGAAATTACGCCCAAAAATGAAACATGGGCACCGAAAACTTAGGAGAAACATCATGGCCGCTCGTAAATCAACAAGCAAAACGACCCGCAAAACAGCCGCTAAAAAAACGGCATCTGTTGAAAATTTTGCGGATTTCACAAAATTTACTGACCTGAATATGCCAACAC
>WFQB01000067.1 GCA_015487305.1 Parvularculaceae bacterium
CCCTTACTCATTGAAGAGGTGCAAGGCGCAGCCTTGCGTTTCGTCCTTCGACAAGCTCAGGATGCGGAGATGGCGTCAGGGTGCTGTGTTTTCAGCATGAGGCAAACTCAAACCCAAACCGCAATATCAGCCAAAGCCCGGGCGGCCAGAGCGCGCTTGCGGGCGCGGCCTTTTTCCTTACCCTTGATACGTTTGCCTTCAGCATCATGGGTCGGAATTGCAATTTCCGGAAACAGTCCAAAATTGACATTCATTGGCTGAAAAGTTTTTTTGCTGCCCGCGCCCTCCGACAAATGGCCGCCGGTAATATGGCGATGCAAAGCGCCCAAGGCGGTTGTCTCCGACGGCAAAGCCGTCTCTTGCCCCAAGGCCTCTGCCGCCGCAAAACGCCCGGCCAGAAGACCAATAGCGGCGCTTTCCAGATAGCCTTCAACCCCGGTGATTTGTCCGGCAAAGCGCAGGCGCTCCATGGCTTTTAATCGTAGGGATTGGTCGAGCAGGCGCGGAGAATTTAGAAATGTGTTGCGATGTATTCCCCCAAGACGGGCAAATTGTGCATTTTCCAGTCCCGGTATTTGCCGGAACACATCCGCCTGCGCCCCATATTTCAGCTTGGTTTGAAAACCAACCATATTGTAAAGTGTGCCAAGAGCATTGTCCTGACGAAGCTGCAACACCGCATAGGGGCGTTCGCCGGTGCGTGGATCGGTGAGCCCTACGGGCTTCATGGGTCCAAAGCGCAAGGTCTCGCGCCCGCGCTCAGCCATCACTTCCACGGGCAAACACCCTTCAAAATAGGGGGTGTTCTTCTCCCATTCCTTAAACTCGGTTTTTTCCCCCGCCAGCAAGGCGTCGATGAAGCTTTCATATTCGTCTTGCGAGAATGGAAGATTGATATAGTCCGCGCCATCACCGTCGGGGCCGACCTTGTCATAGCGCGACTGAAACCACGCCGTATCAAAATTAATGCTGTCCTTGTGGATGACGGGCGCGATGGCATCAAAGAAGGCCAGCTCTTCTTCGCCGGTAAGGCCATGGATAGCCTCGGCCAAAGCCATGGAGGTCAACGGCCCGGTGGCGATAATCACATTGTCCCAATCTTCCGGTGGTAATCCGGCAATCTCCCCGCGCTCTAATGTGATAAACGGGTTTTCGGTAATAGCCTTGGTCACCGCTGCAGAAAAATGATCACGATCCACCGCTAATGCGCCGCCCGCCGGCAGCTTATGGGCATCAGCAGAGGCCAAGATAACCGAGCCGGCCATGCGCATTTCTTCATGCAGCACGCCGACGGCATTATTTTCCTTGTCGTCGGAACGAAAGCTATTGGAGCAAACAAGCTCAGCGCAATAATCTGTGCGATGGGCTTCCGTTTGGCGCTCCGGGCGCATCTCATGCAGCACAATGCGCGCCTCATCCGGCGACAATCCGGCCTTGGAAAATTGATGCGCCGCCTGCCAAGCCGCTTCCGATCCGGCCAATCCGGCCCCTATAATATGTATGGTTTTCATGAGAGGTGAGATAGGCCCGATTGGGCGAAAAGGGAAGGGGGAAGAAAAGCGGTAAGCATTATTGCAAAGCTGCGAGAATTTCATTCGCTCCAAAAACCATCAGCGCTAATTCCTCCCCCGTAAAACGGGGGAAGGTGCCCGACAGGGCGGAGGGGGCACGGATTATTGGGCCTGTGAAGAATTTTCGGTTTAAGACTGCGCTTGCAGGGCCGCGAGAAGCGGCCCCGGCAATCGTTTGCCGCTCCCGCGAAGGGCCCGCGCGTAAGCGCGGGTTAGCCCGCGAGCGCAAACTAAGAGCTATAATACATGGCAAATTCGATGGGGTGGGGGGTGGTTTCAAAGCGTTCCACCTCTTCCATTTTCAAGTCAATATAGGCATCAATCTGGTCATCATTAAAGACATTGCCTTTTTTGAGGAAATCCCGATCCGCATCGAGTGCCGACAAGGCCTGTCGCAAGGAACCACACACAGTGGGAATGCCTTTCAACTCTTCGGGCGGCAGATCATAAAGGTCTTTATCCATGGCCTCGCCCGGATCAATTTTATTTTCAATCCCGTCAAGTCCGGCCATCAGCAGGGCCGCGAAAGTTAGATAAGGGTTCCCCGAAGCATCCGGGAAGCGAACCTCAAGGCGCTTGCCCTTGGGTGAAGAGACCCATGGAATACGCACCGAGGCGGAACGATTGCGGGCAGAATAGGCAAGCAGTACTGGTGCCTCAAAGCCCGGCACTAGCCGCTTATAGGAATTGGTTGACGCATTGGAAAAAGCGTTGATGGCGCGGGCATGTTTGATGATGCCGCCAATATAATAAAGGCAGGTTTCGGACAGATCCGCATAGCGATCCCCGGCAAAACATGGCTGTCCACCTTTCCAGATCGATTGATGCACATGCATCCCCGAGCCATTATCATTATAGACGGGTTTGGGCATGAAGGTCGCGGTCTTGCCATAGGCGGCGGCGGTCTGATGGACGATATATTTATAAATCTGCATCCGGTCAGCCATTTGGGTCAGGGTTGAAAATTTCATCCCTAATTCATGCTGTGAAGGAGCAACCTCATGATGATGCTTTTCCGGCTCCAGTCCCATCTCATCCATCAGGGATAGCATTTCGGAGCGCAAATCCTGCTCATGGTCCACGGGCGGCACGGGGAAATAGCCGCCTTTGGGGCCGGGGCGATGGCCCATATTGCCGCCATCAAAATCCCGCGAAGAATTATAAGGCCCTTCGGCGCTGTCAATTTCAAACCCCATAGCGCTTTGATCTACGGCCCAGCGCACATCGTCAAAAACGAAAAATTCTGCTTCCGGCCCGAAAAAGGCGGTGTCGCCAATGCCGGTGGATTTCAGATAGTTTTCAGCGGCCTTGGCGGTGGTGCGCGGGTCGCGCCCATAAGGTTGGCCATTGGCCGGGTCTAGAACATCGCAAAAAATGGCCAAAGTCGGCTGGGCAAAAAACGGATCAACCACTGCTGTTGCCGGGTCCGGCATCAGGATCATGTCGGATTCATTTATTGCCTTCCATCCTGCAATCGAAGAGCCGTCAAACATCTGGCCGTCTTCAAAAAAGCTTTCATCAACTATAGAGAGGTCAAAAGTGACATGCTGCCATTTGCCCCTTGGATCGGTGAACCGCAGGTCCACATATTTAATGTCTTTGTCTTTAATGAGAGAAAGAACGTCTTGCGCACTCATGATTATTCCTTATGGGGTCACGGGTCTGGCTTTGCAGTCAGACGCTTTGAATGATTCATGGTCTGCGCTAATCCCGAGCGAAAAGGCACACCCGGGAGAGAATAAGAAACGGAATCACACTGCAGTGCAACATTTATTTGCAGGTGTCAGGGGGCGGAAGCTCTAAAACCATCAAATATGTGGCTAAAGCGCCTCATCATCGCGCTCACCAGTGCGGATGCGCACGGCCTTTTCGACATTGACAACGAAAATCTTGCCATCCCCGATTCGCCCGGAATGAGCCGCCTTGCTGATGGCGGCAAGAGCCTCATCGACCGCCTTGTCCGCAACCACAATCTCGACCTTTAGCTTGGGCAGGAAATCCACTACCAGTTCCGCCCCGCGATAAAGCTCCGTATGGCCCTTTTGGCGCCCAAAACCCCGCACCTCGACCACGGTCATGCCGTGAATATCAATCGCCTGCAGGGCCTCTTTGACATCGTCCAGCTTGAACGGTTTGATGATGGCTTCGATTTTCTTCATGGGGCGGCTCCATTATGGGCAAATTATACCCTATATTGAGGGGGAAGCCCAATCTTTCCGGCAAAGGTAAAATCATGACCCCCTTGAGGCTTGCCCTGCTTAGCAATGAGGAAATGACCCGCGCTGACGAGAAAGCGGCAAAGGCAGGTATTGATTCGCTGCATTTGATGGAGCAGGCGGGTAGGGCGGTGGCTGACGCAATAATCCGGCTTTATCCGGCTCAGCCAAAAACGCTTATTTTATGCGGCCCCGGCAATAATGGCGGCGATGGCTATGTGGTGGCGCGCCTGCTCGCCGAGGCGGGTTGGGAGGTAACAACCGCTAGCGCCGTGCCACCGGAAAAACTAAAAGGCGACGCAGCCACCAACCGAAAACTCTGGCAGGGCGAAGACAAAACCCTCAATGATTGGCGGGCCGAAGATTATGGTCTCATCACTGATGCCCTGTTTGGTGCGGGTTTAACACGCGCCATAGAGGGAGACTTCAAACAGGCCCTGCAAAAGGCCGGAGAAAGCCAACGCCCCCTCATCGCCGTGGACATGCCTTCGGGCGTCAGCGGCTCAACCGGGCAAGTGCTGGGCTATGCCCCGCAGGTCACCCATACGATAACATTTTGTCGCAAAAAGCCCGGCCATCTGCTTTATCCGGGACGGGCTTTGTGTGGTGAGGTCAGGCTTGCGCCCATCGACATCCCCGACAAGGTTATCGAAGAAATAAATCCACATGTTTTTGAAAATGATCCAGCTTTGTGGCAACTGCCAAAACCCGGTGCCCAAAGCCATAAATATAAACGAGGCTATGGCCTCATCGCTTGCGGCCCTTTGCACCAGACCGGCGCAGCAAGACTGGCAGCCAATGCCTGCCTTCGCGCCGGGGCTGGCATTGTCAAAATTGCCGCCCCCAAATCAGCGGTTATAGTGCTAGCCAATCACGAAACCGAAGTGATGATTCTGCCTTGCGAGGACGATCAGGCGTTTGCGGCTTTGCTAAAAGAACCCCGCCTCAGCGCCATCTGCATCGGTCCCGGATTAGGATTAAATGATCGCGCCGAGAATTGGCTAAAGGCGGCGCTTGCTTGCGGCAAAAACATGGTGCTTGACGCCGACGCCCTGACGCTTTTGGCCAGAGAAAACCTAACCCCGCCACAAGACACCATTCTCACCCCCCATGAAGGCGAGTTTGAGCGCCTGTTTCCCGGCCTGCTGGAAAAATCCCAAACCAGGCTCGAAGCGGCGCAAACCGCCGCGCAAAAACTAAAAAGCATCATCGTCTTGAAGGGCGCGGACACCATCATCGCCGCGCCGGACGGCCAAGGCCGCGCCAAAGCCCGCATCAATACAAGCGGCACCCCATGGCTCGCCAGTGCAGGCTCCGGCGATGTGCTGGCGGGGATCATTACAAGCCTGCTGGCGCAAGGCATGAACGGTTTTGACGCCGCCAGCGCCGGGGTTTTCCTCCATGGCAAAGCTGCCGAGGCCGCCGGACCTTATCTTATTGCCGGTGATCTTATTGAAAATCTGCCGCAGACCATGGCGGGAATCATTGGACAATAACCCCATGGCAAAACTATATTTCTCTTTCGCCGCCATGAATGCCGGCAAATCCACCATTCTCTTGCAAGCCAACCATAATTATCTGGAGCGCGGCATGCACACCCATGTGTTGACGGCGGCGATAGATGACCGCGCAGGAGCTGGCAAAATCGCTTCGCGTATTGGCCTTGAGGCCAAAGCCTATCCGTTTGAAGCAAGCGATGATCTCTATCAGCATCTGAAACTTGAAAATGACAAAAAGCCCCTCGACGCTGTTTTTCTCGACGAGGCACAGTTTTTAAGCGAAGAGCAGGTCTGGCAATTAGCGCGTTTTGCCGATGAATTTTCCGTGCCCGTGCTGTGCTATGGCTTGCGCACGGATTTTCAGGGGAAGCTATTTGACGGCAGCGCCGCGCTTTTGGCCATTGCCGACAGCCTGCGCGAGATTCGCACCATTTGCTGGTGCGGGCGCAAGGCCAGCATGGTGCTGCGCATTGATGAAAAAGGCACCGCCGTCAAAACCGGTGAACAAATCAATATTGGCGGCGATGACAGCTATGTCTCGGTCTGCCGCCAGCATTGGGTCAGTGGCGAGACGAGGGGGTAGCAAATAGGGAGTAGTTCCCCTAAACCCAAGTTTCAACAAAGAACCAAACGCATCGGCGAGGTGCTCGGCTTTGCCGAGCCTCGACCCGCTGCGCCAGCGCTAGCGCGGCGAG
>WFQB01000068.1 GCA_015487305.1 Parvularculaceae bacterium
CTTTGAATGCCAACAGCAGAATCCGAGTGAATGATCGTGCAGCTCCCCGGCTGGTTATGGATCAGCGGAGCATTTTCCCGCACGCTGTCATAGGCCTCAAGCTTGAAGCCCCACCAATCGGCCCAAACGGCGGCGCAAACCCCTTCTTCAGCCAGACGATCGGCAACCTTATAGCCCTCCACCACATGGTGAAAAGCCCCGACCTTATAGCCAAACTCCTTGGCCATATCCAAAACCTGCACCATCTCATCAGCGCGATAGCAGTGCATGTTGACAAATAATTCATCAGCCAGAACACCGGCCAATGTTTCCAGTTTCAAATCCCGCGCTGGCGGATCGCCTGCATCTTCACCGGATTCAACCTTTTCCAGATAGTCGTCCCATTTTTTCTTATAGGCTTTGGCGTCAATCCAGGCGGCACGATAGCCGGCAAAATTCCCCATCCGCGTAGACGGACCGGAATTTTGATAAACCCGTTTCGGGTTTTCCCCGCAGGCCATTTTAATCCCATAAGGCGCATCAGGAAATTTCATATCCTGTACAGACCGCGAGGGCACATTTTTCAAAGTTACCGAGCGCCCGCCAAAAAGATTGGCCGAGCCGGGCAGAATCTGCAAAGAGGTAATCCCCCCTGCCAAAGCGCGGGTAAAGCCGGGGTCTTGCGGCCAAACCGAATGTTCAATCCAGACCTGCGCCGTATTGGGCGAGGTCGCTTCATTGCCGTCAGAGGTCGAGCGGAAACTTGGCGATGGATAAACCCCCAAATGGGAATGGGCGTCGATAATGCCGGGGGTTACATATTTGCCGCTGGCATCAATTTTCTCGCCCTTGCCGCCGGGCAATTTCACCTTGCCCTTTTTGCCGACCGCCTGAATGACACCATCGCTCATCAAGATAGCGCCATTTTCAATTTTCTCACCATTGCCAAGCAGCAATGTCGCCCCTTCAATCAGAACGGGTTTTGAAGCCCATGGCTTATAGGTGGAGGGAAAAGGGTTTGGGTCAGGTCGACTGACCGTTTCCTTGTCATCACCCTTGTCATCCTTTTTGCCACCGCAAGCCGCCAAAGGCAAAACCAGAAGGCTCGCCAGCGCCAACAGGGCCCATTTATTTTTCTTTATTGTTTCAGCCATTTATCCGCTCCCATGACAGGTCAAAATCCGCGCGATTTTGGCTTATCGCAAAGCGTCTGGCAAGCGACTGTTTTACCACAAAAGATAAAGGCAGATTGCTAATCGGTAACAAAGACCCGGGCAGGTTTCAGGGTCAGCCCATCAAGCGCACAAATCGCCAAAGCCTGTTCATCATGAACCGCCAACACCACTGGCACGAGGCCGCTATTGCCACCGCGCACCCCCGACGCCACAGGCGGGGCCAATACCACCGCCTGACCGCGAGCAATTTTTTGCGCTTCCACCCCCGATAATGCAACAGAAGGATAATCAATAAGCGCTGCTTCAATGGGCAGGAGAAACTCATCAAGCAAAGCAGGCTCGACCGCTTCGCGTTCAACACTGCCAAGAGCGTCCCCGGTCAGCTCTTCCAGTGTCACCGCCATATCTTCACTAAAGGGGCCGACACAGGTGCGGCGCAAATCAGCAATATGTCCTTTGGTGCCAAGCGCCTCGGCAATATCACGCACCAACGCCCGCACATAAGCGCCCTTGCCGGTAATCGCCTCAAACACTGCATGATCGTCATCGGGCATATCCACAAGGCGCAGGCTTTCAATATCAATGGGCCGTGCCTCCAAAACTACATCCTGCCCATCGCGGGCAAGATCATAGGCCCGCTCACCGGCCACTTTAATCGCCGAAAAAGCCGGCGGCACTTGCTGAATAAGTCCGGTAAAGTCCGGCAGTACCGCTTCAATATCTGTTTTTTGTGGGCGATGATCCGAGCTAGCAATGATCTCGCCCTCACGATCATCCGTATTCGTCGCCTGTCCCCAGCGCGCGGTAAAGCGATAGGTCTTCAGGCCATCTTGAATAAATGGAACAGTTTTGGTCGCTTCACCAAAAGCCACCGGCAATATCCCCGTCGCCAACGGGTCCAATGTCCCCGCATGACCGGCCTTTTGCGCATCAAACAACCAGCGCAATTTGGACACCGCTTCGGTGGAGCCAAAATCATAGGGCTTGTCCAGCACCAGCCAGCCATGAACCTTACGGCCCTTTTTGCGTCGTCTTCCCATGGAAAATCCTGAAAAATGAGTGCGGCTAAAAAACCCCTCTTAACTCAAGCCCACAGAAACGCAATGGCCGGGAGATTAAAGAAACAAAGGTTCCAAAGAAAAAGAGCTGGCACCAAGGCCAGCCCTTTAACAACCCCCCCTTGGTTTAAACCAAGTTCGCTAATCCCGTTCGGCGCCTTCAACATCATAGCCATAGGCTTTCAAAAGTCCGGTCAAGCTGCCATCTTGTTCCAGCTCTGTCAGCACC
>WFQB01000069.1 GCA_015487305.1 Parvularculaceae bacterium
TCATGCGGAACTGGATATAAGCCCCTTGCTCGCGATATTCTGCAGCGGCAAAATCTTCATCCTCAAAGCCTGACATATTATAGCCAAGCGAGATCCAGACATTATCCGCAGGCGTAAAGCCAATGGACGGCCCATAGGCATAGTCAATGGTTTTGCCATTTTCTGACCATAGGCCTGAAGCATGCATGCCGACATCAATGCGCGGCGTTATATCAAAACGCGCTTCTGTACCCAGCAAATGGGTAAAGCCATCAAAGCTGGCACCATCAAAATCAATCTGCACATATTTAAGGCCATGATGGACAGCCAGTTCAAGGCGCTCATTGACATCAAAATTGGCGGCCAGATTACTGATAAGGCGGCTGGTTTCAACACCGGCAATATCGCGATCAAATTTATAATCAAAGCGATAGAGAATAGCCGGACCCGTCCCATGCGGGCGATAGGCCAAACCAAGACGGGCATCAATATCGGTTTCATCAGTCTGATCTGCAAACACTTTATACTGCCCGCGCGCAATACCCGCGAGAGACAAGGTGCTTGATAATTCCCGCGCCGCAGAAAGCGTTTGCACATAGCGATCTTCGCTTTGCGCATCGCGAAGCTCTGTGCGCAAAGACAGAGCCATTTTGTCATTGCGATAGCCGATACCGCCATAATAAGAGGCAAAATCCTCGTCCAGCTCGGTTGTGGCCAGCGGCTTATCGCCCAATAATGTGTTGAAAGTGCCGCTTTGTTCAATCACCTCATGGCGCGCCGAGCCAACACTGGCGGTCCAGTTTTTATTAAGCTTGATGGTTTGGTCAAGACCAACCGTAGCGCCAAGACGGTAAGCGCTGTCTTGGGTCAATTGGTTTACAGCCATTGTTCCGGTTGCGCCTTTCCATGGCTGCACCGAAAGACCAAGGGCGGTGTTTTCACCCTTCACTTCTTTGCCGCTCAAAATTTCATGACGCAGATTAAGCGTTGCATGATTACCCAATTGCTTATCAAGACCCAGAACCGTGCGTTGCGGGAAATCTGTTGATTCCTGCTGCCCACCAATGGGAGATTCATGTTTGGCCGAAACCGTCAAACCCATATCCGAAAAAGTGTGGCGCAAAGACGCGATTGCCAAAAACGATTGCTGCTCATCTCTATTGGACAAACGATCTTCCACATAGCGCAAGCCCAGCCCAAGGGATGTACCCTGCACTTCACGATCCAGCATAATCTCGCCAGCAGAACGCCCGGCACCGGTTTTCAAATTGCGTTCATTCCAAACTTCCGTTTCAAGACGAATGGTTTTTCTTTTACCGGTTTGCGCATCGCCCGTATCGCGCAGCTTGACGCTGGCTTCGGCAGAAAAGCGCTCGGCATTTTGAACCGCAGAAGAATTTTGCCCAAGGCCAAAACCTTCATCCTGTTTTTGATAGCTAAGCTCCGCCGTTACTTTTTCCGACTGATGGGTAAGCTCAACCAATACGGCGCTACCATTGCGCGGCGCGGTTTCGCCCGGCGCAGAATAGTCGTTTTCTCGCGTGGTTGTGGCATATTCAAGTCGCATCTGGGTTTGTTGCGATAAATCAACGACCAGATCAGCGCCCACAAGCTCTACCTGCCCACGATCTTGACCACCGGCATCTTCTTCATGCAAGGCGCTAAAGCCGAGCCTTGCCTTATTGCTAATTTGCGTTTCAAGGCGCGCCCCATAAGTTAAGGTCCGCTCCTCATTTTCAGCCGTTTCATATTCGACAATCAAGACATTGGGATTAAAATCAAAATCAGTGGCATCCAATGGCAAGCGCAAAATGATCTGACCGGTCAGAAAATCAATTTCATAATCGGAAAAACGGTTTAGCGAATAGCTGGTTAAAATCTTATCCGGGCTAAAGCGATCCCGGGTTTCAACCCGCAATTTTTCTGAATAACGCACAATCGGCGCGCCGGTGATTTGGAACGGCCCGGTGGTGCCATCGGCGGCAATTTCTTCACGGCCATAACGTTGATTATCCTCAGCCACGAAAGTGATGAGATCAACATTCTCGCCGGAATAGATGGATTTAAAGCCCGTAAGACGGCGCTGATAGCGCGACAGGCGTGAATTGCTAAGGGCGGTGTCATAATCACCAAACATCGCCTGAAAGGTTTCGCGCTCCAATTTAACATAAAACGGATAGCGGCTTTGGGCTTCATTTTGCGGATCTGAACGATCCCCATAAAGGGTGTAATAGGCATTGGGGTCGATATCACCA
>WFQB01000070.1 GCA_015487305.1 Parvularculaceae bacterium
ATGTGGTTGATAGTGACGGGTTGATTGCATTTCTCGTGGCCAATGGTTTCTCACGAGCCAGCACTGTGCGTGAGCGCGGAGAATTTGCTGTGCGTGGGGGACTGATTGATATTTTCCCACCATCCCAAGAGCAACCCGTGCGGCTCGACTTCTTCGGCGATAGTTTGGAAAGCATTCGTGATTTTGACCCCGAATCCCAGCGCAGCACTGGCCAGCGCCCCTTACTGACCCTGATGCCGGCATCGGAAATTTTGCTCAATGAAGAAAGCATCGCTTTATTTCGCAAAAACTATCGCGAAAACTTTGGCGCTGGCAGTGATGACCCGCTTTATGAAGCCGTAAGCGCCCAGCGTAAACATGCCGGCATGGAGCATTGGTTGCCGCTTTTCTATGAGCATACCAATTGCCTGTTTGATTTTCTAAGCGACAATCTGGTTTTTACCGATCATCAGATTGAACATGCCCTTAAAGAGCGCCTTGACCAAATTCGCGACTATTATGAGGTGCGCGCAAAACAAAGCGATGTTCCGCAAGGCAAGGACAATGTGGCGGAATTTGCTCCGCCAGTCTATAAACCTGTTGCAGTCGCTTCTGCCTATCTTGATGAAAACCAATGGCAGCAAACGCTGGAAGGTTTACGCCATCGCCCGCTATCGCCTTTTGCTCCGCCGGAAGGCAAGCGCAGTTTTTCCTATGGGGCAAAACAGGGCCATAATTTTGCCGCCGAGCGCGCCGCAGGTGGCAATGTGTTTGAAGCGGTTGTTGAATTTATCAGAATAAAATCTGCTGAAAACAAAAAAGTTTTAATTTCCGGCTGGAGTGAAGGATCAGCAGAGCGGTTGCGCTCGGTACTCGGTGACCATGGGGCCGACAATCTTTTACTGGTGCCTTCTTGGGACAAAACCGCCGCTATGCGACCTGGTGATAAGGCCGTTATCATCCTCGCCATTGAAAATGGTTTTGAGACCGATCAGCTGGTTTTGTTAAGCGAGCAGGATATTCTCGGCGATCGGTTGGTGCGCCGGGGCAAACGCAAAAAGGCTGAAAACTTCCTTACCGAAGCTTCCGCTTTAAGTATGGGTGATCTCATTGTGCATGTGGATCACGGCATTGGTCGGTTTGATGGCTTGCGCACATTGGACGTGCAGAGCGCGCCCCATGATTGCCTGCAACTAACCTATGCGGGCGGGGATAAATTATTTCTCCCGGTTGAAAATATTGAATTGCTGTCCCGCTATGGCAGCGAAGGCGCAACCACACAATTGGACCGTCTTGGCGGGGCCGGATGGCAAGCGCGCAAATCCAAGCTGAAACAACGGTTGAAAATGATGGCGTCGCAATTAATCGCGATTGCCGCCAAGCGCCATGCCCGCACTACAAATCCGGTTTTACCCCCTGAAGGGGCCTATGAAGAATTTTGCGCCCGCTTTGCCTATGCAGAAACCGAAGATCAGCTTTCTTCACTGGATGATGTTGTCGCTGATATGGCCTCCGGTCGGCCCATGGATCGCCTCATTTGCGGTGATGTGGGATTTGGCAAAACAGAAATTGCCTTGCGCGCTGCCTTCATCATGGCCATGTCAGGACGGCAGGTGGCGGTGATTGCTCCAACAACTTTGTTGGTGCGCCAGCATTTTAAAAACTTTGCCGAACGCTTTGCCGGTTTCCCCCTGCGGCTTGGGCAATTATCGCGCATGGTTTCTACCCATGAAGCCAATAGCGTGCGGGCAGGCCTTGCCGATGGCACGATTGATGTCGTGATTGGCACTCATGCCTTGCTCAGCAAACAAGTTTCGTTTCGCGATCTTGGGCTATTGGTGATTGATGAAGAGCAGCATTTCGGGGTCAAGCATAAAGAGCGCCTGAAAGAATTTCGCGGCGATACCCATGTGTTGACCCTAACCGCAACACCAATCCCGCGCACGCTGCAACTTTCCATGAGCGGCATTCGCGATCTATCCCTGATTGCGACACCGCCGGTTGATCGCCTCGCCGTGCGCACCACTATTGGCCCATTTGATCCGGTAATCGCAAGAGAGACCTTATTGCGCGAGCATTATCGCGGCGGGCAAAGTTTTTATGTGGCACCCCGTATCAGTAATCTTGAAGAGATTGCAGAATTTCTCACCGAGCAGGTGCCGGAAGTTAAGTTTCAAATCGCCCATGGTCAAATGTCAGCAGGGCAACTCGAAGATATTATGTCAGCATTTTATGACGGTAAATTTGATGTGCTGGTCGCCACCACCATTATCGAATCCGGTCTTGATGTGCCAACCGCTAATACTTTGATTGTCCATCATGCGGAACTTTTCGGACTGGCTCAGCTTTACCAGATACGCGGGCGGGTAGGGCGCTCCAAAACAAGAGCCTATGCCTATATCACAACCGCGCCCAACAAGAAGATGACCGATGGCGCGGCGCGGCGTTTGAAAGTTTTGCACAGTCTCGACACGTTAGGCGCTGGCTTTAGCCTTGCGTCCCATGACCTTGATATTCGTGGGGCAGGTAATCTTCTCGGCGAAGAGCAATCGGGCAATGTGCGCGAGGTTGGGGTCGAGCTTTACCAACATATGCTCGAAGAAGCCGTTGCAACCCTGCGTGATGGCGATGGTGAACAGGAAGATACCTGGTCGCCGCAAATCAATATTGGCACCTCGGTGCTTATCCCGGAAACTTATGTCAAAGATCTCGATTTGCGCATGGCGCTTTACCGACGTCTTTCGACCTTGTGCGAAGATCAGGAAATTGAAAGTTTCGCGGCTGAGTTAATTGATCGCTTTGGCCCGCTGCCATCAGAGGTCGAGCAATTATTGCAAATCATCACCATAAAGGATTTGTGTCGCCGGGCCAATGTCGAGAAAATTGATGCCGGGCCAAAGGGTGCGCTTATTTCTTTTCGCAAGGACAGCTTCCCAAATCCCGGCGGTCTTGTGGACTATATCACCAGCAGCCCTTATGATTTGAAAATTCGCCCGGATCAGAAAATCGTCTTCCGACAAAACTGGATTAGCGATATGGCGCGGTTAAAAGGCTGTCGTAAAATATTGGCCTTGCTCGTGGATATTGCTGAAAAGCCCTAAACCCCTATTGCACCAAGGTTAGCTCAGGACGAGACGCGTTTTTGCCTGTAAAATTTCCCGGCAATAGCACCGGTTCGCTCAAACCAGCCTTGGCCCGCGCCAATAGCATCATCATGGTTTCGTCATCGCGCCTTTGCACGCAGGATAAAGAGAGGCTGACACGAAATGGTTTGCCGGCCCCACGAAATGCCATCTGGCTCAAAACATCACGAATTTTTGCCGCCAGCCTGTCGGCATCAGCCAGATTGGCATCGGGCATGGATATTGCCAGCAGGTCTTTTTGTAATCGTCCGGCCAGATGAATATCGCCACACAGCATCGCCCCATAGGCAGAGGCTTCGCTTAAAACGCGAGACAGCCCAGCCAAATTATCCTGCCAGCCACCAGCACTAATCACTGGCTCGGCCACAAATTGCAAAAGGATAAGCGATAGGGATTGATG
>WFQB01000071.1 GCA_015487305.1 Parvularculaceae bacterium
GCTTGATGTGGTGTTTCAGTCTTTGTCGATTAAATGGACCCGTGAGATTGATCGCGCTGTGAATGCTATTCATGCGCAATATCCCAATCCCTGCCCGTGATAAATCAAAGGTCAACTGCAATTTCACTATGGGCAAATTTATGAGCGGCGGCTATATTGCCACTTATGATGTTTGTTCTTTATCTTCTCGGCTCTGGTCTTGCCATTCTTGGCCTTTACGCGCTTTTGAAGGTCATGGGGCGGGCTGAACCTGTCCGTTTTTCTTCGCCTGAAGATGTTGAAAATATACTGAACGAAGAGCGTATCAAAGGAAAACCACAAGAGATTGCCATCTCATCAAAAGGCGATATGGCCTTGGTGGTTTTGGATGATGGGCTGGTTTTATTATTTCGTGCCATGGGGCATTTCTGGCAATGGCGGACGCTTGAGAGCGCAAAAGGCGTAAGCCGTAATGATAATCGACTTACCCTGCCCGCCACCTCCTATACCGATCCGGCAATTCAGTTTCCTTTTCGTGAAGAAGAAGACGCTGTAAAATGGGCAAAGCTTTTAACATCTGTATCGCATCTCGAAAGCAATGAAGGGGCGCTTCATGCCTGAGAATTTTAACCTGCCAGATATTTCCAGCTATGCCGCGCCGATTTATATCGCCTTTATTCTGCTTGAGCTGATTTTAATCAATGCCCATAAGATTCGCGGTGATTATGAGGCCCGCGATGCGGCAACCTCTATCACTATGGGTTTTGGCTATTTCGTTTTTGGTACCATTATCGCCTCTGGCATTTATGCGTTTTTATATGGGATTTTATTTTGGATTTACCAGTTCCGGCTGATTGATATTCCCTTCACAATCTGGGCTTTGGCATTGTGCTTTATTCTTGATGATTTGCTATTTTACTGGTCGCATCGATTGCAGCATATTATTCGCTGGGGATGGGCCAGCCATGTGATCCATCATTCAAGCCAGCACTATAATTTATCAACCGCTCTGCGCCAGCCATGGTTTAATTTTCTGACAGGCAGTTTTATTTTAAGCATTCCTCTTGTGCTTCTAGGCTTTCACCCCGCATGGATTGCCTTTAGTGCATCGCTTAATCTGTTTTATCAGTTTTTTGTCCACACCGAGGCAGTTCGCAAAATGCCGCCCTGGTTTGAAGCTGTCTTTAACACCCCCTCCCATCATCGGGTCCATCATGGACGTAATCCGCGTTATCTCGATGCCAATTATGCGGGGGTTCTTATTGTCTGGGATCGGCTGTTTGGCACTTTTGTGCCGGAAGACGAAAACGAGACGGTGCGCTATGGGCTCGTCAAAAATATTGGCACTTTTAATCCGATCAAAGTCGCAACCCATGAATATTTGTCGATCTTTCGCGATGCGGCCAGGCCGGGGCTTAGTTTTATGCAACGCCTTGCCTATATTTTTGCGCCGCCGGGATGGCGCCATGATGGCCGCAATATGACCTCGCGGGAAATCAAGGAAGATTTTGTTGCCGACCACCCGGAACTTGCCGGAGCGCCGGGCCTGCCGTCGCAAATACCGCAAAGCCAGCAAAAGCCTTCCACCGAGCCGGCTGAATAAAGATATTCAAGCCTTAAACCTGCCATGGAACGAAGCTGCACGCTGATGGCGACAAATGCGGGCAATCAGTGCTATGCTTTTTTCCTGAAAATTGAATTGGTCAGGAGGCTGATGCCATGGATGGTATGATGAAGAGTGAAACCCAAGGATTTGCAAGCTTGGTGGATCGGCTGCGGGCAGGTTTTCTCACCGGTAAAACCCGTGATATTACTTGGCGGCGCGAGCAATTAAATAATCTCAAGCGGTTTTTTGACGAAAATGAAAAAGAGATTTTTGCCACCCTCAAGCAAGATTTGCGCAAGCCCGATATGGAGATTTACAGCTCCGAATATGATTTTGTGCGCAAAGATATTGACCACGCCCTGAAACATTTATCGTCATGGATGCGGCCAGAAAAAGTTTCAACACCGCTGTCCCTGCTGCCCGCCAAAAGTGAAATTGTTCGAGAGCCTTACGGCATTTCTCTTATCATCTCTGCTTGGAATTATCCGATACAGCTTTTACTCGCGCCCCTCGTTGGCGCTATCGCTGCTGGTAATGGCGCGGTTTTGAAGCCATCGGAAATGGCCCCGGCAACGGAAAGGCTGATTGCGGAGAAAATACCCGACTATCTCGACAATGATTTATTTGCCGTAATTACCGGCGGCGTTGAAACCATGACGAAATTACTCGAAATACGTTTTGACCATATTTTTTATACGGGCAGCTCCCATGTGGGTAAAATTATCATGGCAGCCGCCGCAAAATTTCTGACCCCCGTAGTGTTGGAGCTTGGCGGCAAAAATGTTGCTGTAGTGCTGGCAGATGCTGACCTCGCGGTTACCGCACGCAGGATTGTCTGGGGAAAATTTAACAATGCCGGACAGCTTTGTGTTTCGCCTGATTATATTCTGGTTGAGCGCAGCGTTGAGGAAAAACTTCATCAGGAATTAAAACAGGCGGTCAGCCAGTTTTTTGGCAATGACCCGCAACAAAGCGCCGATTATGGGCGAATTATTCACCATCGCCATTTTGATCGGCTGGTTGGTTTTCTTGATGGGCAAAAAATCGCTGTTGGCGGCGAGCATGACCGCGAGGACAAATATATTGCGCCGACTATTTTATCGGGGTCGCGGTTTTCTGATCCGGTGATGCAGGATGAAATTTTCGGCCCCATTCTGCCGGTTATCGGTTTTGATGATCTTGATGGTGCATTAGGAGAGGCCGCACGCCTGCCAACACCTCTGGCGCTTTATTGCTTTACCAAGGACAAGGCCAAGGGCGACCATGTATTTGAAAAAATCCCCTCTGGCTCTGCCAGCCTTAACGATGTTGTGGTCTTCATGGCCAATCGCAATCTTCCCTTTGGCGGACTACAGACCAGCGGCATGGGGGCCTATCATGGGCAGCATTCCTTTGAGGCTTTCAGCCATAAACGCGCCAAGCTCTCGCGTGGGTTTGGCGGCGATGTTTCCATTCGCTATCCGCCCTATGGGGAGAAAACCATCGGCCTATTGCGCAAAATGGTATAAGCCCCCCCAAAAGAAAAGACACCCGCGAGAAGCGGATGCCTTTTCCTGGAGTGTGGAGAGGATGACCTATCGGGGAAGGCCACCCTGCAAACACCGCGCTATAAAGCACGGGCCCGCAGACACACTAGGCCAGCCCTTCTGTTTGGTTTAGCTTAAAATTAGCAAAATATAATTGCTATAAAGCATATAATCTCCATTCTGCCCCGGGCATGGTCTTGTATCTAACCCCAAGGCGGCTTAGCTGATAGGGCATCATTCTAGATCATGCGGGCTAACGTCCAAGAGTTTAAGGAAACCGACATATGGCACCTCTCGCCTTTATCTTTTATCATCTGATCAACTTTTTCGTATTCGCCCTGATGATTTGGATCGTCATGGGCTGGCTTTATGCGTTTGGGGTTCTCAATACCGGCAATCGGGTGATCTATCAGATTTATGACATGCTGGGGAAGCTCCTTGAACCAGTTTTAAGTCCGGTTCGCCGTTTTCTACCAGCCATGGGCGGCGTCGATATTTCCCCCATAATTGTGGTTATTCTGCTGTGGACTGTGCAACGTTATGTTCTTGTTCCGCTAATCGTATAAATTTTATTGATGGACTGGGTTCAAACTGGCGAGGTAACAAAAATTTTTGTGAAGGTCACGCCAAATGCAAAGCTCAATAAGATTGATGGGCTTATCACAATGGAAAACCAAGAGCGCCTCATCATTCGCGTACAAGCACCACCGGACAAGGGAAAAGCCAATAAAGCCGTTTGTGCTTTACTGGCCAAAACTCTGGGAGTTCCTAAATCGACTTTGAAAATTTTGACGGGAGAGAAAAGCCAGATCAAAACCGTGACTATAGATTACCCCTTAAATGAAACTGATTTAACTGCTTTGCTTGCTTCGTGACCCAATCCCGAATTTCTCTCCTGCGGCATATCAGACAAGCCCTGCTTTGGCCTCCACGCAAGCTTGGCCTCTTGCCTGCCCTTGAAAAAGTACATTTCTGGCGCGAGATTGCCCGTCGTCGGCAGGATAATGCGGTTTTTAGCAAAGAAA
The DNA here is from genome assembly GCA_015487305.1 of Parvularculaceae bacterium. Classification (GTDB taxonomy): domain Bacteria; phylum Pseudomonadota; class Alphaproteobacteria; order Caulobacterales; family Parvularculaceae; genus S012-90. The sequence goes on from WFQB01000071.1 coordinate 4,137, forward strand.
TATCCGCCCCTCTGCCACCTCTTTGGTGGGTACACGACATGTATGGCCATTGTCTCTATCGGCGATATTGGAACACCGGAAAGGCAAGCGCACAAAAAATCAATCAGATTTTGGTGTCGTCCGGTATTGCACCTGACGCCCATATTGCCGAATGGGGGTGTGGCATGGGACGAATTTTACGCCATATGCCAGAAAGCTATGAGCGTTATGGGTTTGATTATAATTCCGAAGCCATAAAATGGTGCTCGGAGTATCTGCAAGGAAACTGGCAGGTGAACGGATTAATGCCGCCTTTACCGGTCGAGGATGAGAGCCTCGATGCGGTCTTTGCCATTTCGGTTTTCACGCATTTATCGCAAGCAGCTCATTTTGCATGGGTTAGTGAGATTTTCCGTGTGTTAAAGCCCGGCGGAATATTTGTACCAAGCTTTCATTGTGAACCGGGCGCGGGCCAACTTTTACCCCATGAGCAGGCACGGTTTAACAAAGGAAGTTTAGTTGTGCGCGGGGATGTAAAAGAGGGCAGCCGCATTTACACAAGCTATCATCCGCGCCATTTTGTTGAGAACGAACTTTTGGTCGAATTTACCGCCGACCAGCCACCCATGCCAGCTTTTGGCCAGACACTTTATGTAATGCGAAAACCGGAAACCAGACCATGACCTTTTTCAATCCAGCCCTTGATGCCAAGACATTGAAATCTGCCTTTGCCGAAGATAATCGTCTTCGGATTCCTGATATTTTGCCTGCGGAACGCGCAGAAAGCTTGGCGCAATTACTTGAGGGTGAAACGAAGTGGCGCAGCTTCTTTAACCTTGAAGGAAAAAACTATGCGGTCTCTCCGCAAGAGGTTTTGTCCATGGACCCCGAAGAACAGCAAAAATTACAACAAGACATTCTCGCTGCCGCCAGTCGCGGAGAAGGGTTTTTCTATCATGGTAAACATTTGGCCCATGACAGCAATGATGCGTTTTCTGAAATCTTGTCTGCTCTCAATGATCCGGCTACGCTTGATTTCATTCGCACCCTCACCGGTGATAGCTCGATCACCCATGCCATCGCGCAATGCACACAATTCTTGCCGGGGCATTTTTTAACCCGCCATTGTGATGATCTGTCTGGCGAAACAAGGCGTTTTGCTTTTGTGATAAATTTATCGCGACAATGGCACCCTGATTGGGGCGGGCTATTGCAGTTTTTTGAAAAAGACGGCACGCCGCGCGATTCATGGACACCTGAATTTAATGTGCTGTCTTTATTTGCCACCCATCACATTCATTCGGTGACCTATGTGGCTCCCTTTGCCAATGTGCCACGCCATGGGATTACCGGCTGGTTTCGAAGTGGTGACCCCGACGCGCAAAGCTGATTTTAATCCTTGAAATAGACGGTCGCGATTCTTTTGCGATCTACATTCAGGCTCAGCACATCCGGGCGGGAATAATGCCCGGCCACATCCAGCATATGGCGCTCCTGGCGCAGCTTTGCGTGGTCTATTTTGGCTAACAAGAGAGCTTCTTTATCTGCGACTGGCGCGATGATCCAATGACCGTCAGGGCCCATCAGGCAGGAGCCACCATTGGCCAAGATCGAAGGCGGATTACTGGCCAGCATGGCTTCGCGCAAGGGTGAGCTTTCAGGAATATCCTCTACCCGCATCAATCCCGAAACGGCGACCACAAAAGATCGCCCTTCAAGCGCAATGAAGCGGGCAATGGAATCGGTATTATGCACGCCGCCGGGCCAGACACTTACATGGAGATCAACCCCCGCCCCATAAAGGGCCGCGCGCGCCAATGGCAACCAGTTCTCCCAACAATTCAAGCCGCCTAAAGTGAACGCCCCCAAAGCATGCGCCCGCAAGCCATGGCCATCCCCTGCACCCCAGACAAGGCGCTCTTCATAAGTGGGTTGTAATTTTCTGTGTACGGATTTGATATTGCCGCTGTCGTCAATGTAAACAAGACTAGCATAAAGCGTGTGGCCGCCGCGATCCGGGGCGCGCTCCATTATCCCCAAATAAATAGCAATTTTTTGCTGTTTGGCGCATTGGCAAAGGGGCGCTAAATCCCCACGCTCTATGACTACGCCTTGTTCCAGATAATGTGCGTAGAATTTCTTTTGATTTGCGTCATTGAACACCGCTCCCCCGGTGCGCTCTACCCAGAAAGGATAGCCCGGCAATAGCGCCTCACCAAAGCAAACGAGATTTGCACCCTCTTTGGCGGCCAGCTTTGTAGCATTGATAATTTTTTCCAATGTCGCCGCGCGGTCAAGCCAGACCGGGGCGATTTGCGCAAGAGCGATGGTGAGGCCGTCTGATTGTTTTTCAACTTTAAGTTCGGGGGCTTTTATTATTTCCATGAATTTCCTGTCCATTTCTCCCGCGATAAAATTTATGATCTTTTGCTATCCTGCCATTTCTTTGTGACAAAATAAAAGGCAAGTCCAAGCCCGATAACACCAAGCCCCATCAGGGCTTCTTCCGGGCGTTTTATTAAGACATAAAGCAGTGTCCAGCCAGTGAGGCTAAGATAGATGAGCGGCACAATCGGGAAGAGCGGTACTTTGAACGGGCGCTCTAATTTGGGTTGCCGCCAGCGCAAAACGAACAGGCCAAGCACGGTGATGAAACTGTTTAGCCCCAGCGTAAAACCCGCAAAAACCAGAATTTTATCAAAGCTGGAGGTGAGGACGAAGATCAGCGCCAGACCCGATTGGAATAAAATTGCCCGGGCAGGAATACCGCTTTTATTGGTCGCGCCCAAGGCTTTAAAGGCACGAAAATCCTGACCGATCACCTGCAATACCCGTGGGCCGGCGAGGGTCATGGCGCTGACCGTCGAGATGAGAAGAATAGCCAGAACAAGACCGGTGAATTGCGCGCCTAACGGACCGAAGGCGGCCTTAGCGGCAATATAGCCAATTTCTATTTGGCCAACCATGTCTTCGACGGGGGCGACCTTCAAAAAGGTAAAATTGAGTGCCACATAAAGCAACATCACAACCGCCGTTCCGACAACTAATATTTTCGGCAAAATGCGTTGGGGGTTATCCATCTCGCTCGACAGATAGGTGGCGGCGTTCCAACCGGTATAGGCATAGCTCACATAGATGAGCGAGACCGCGAAAGCACCACTGGTCAATAATTTTGTATCGCCTGTCTGCGGCGTAAGTGGCAGGCTTTCCCATGACCCTTTCAGCGCCAGAGCGGCGACGCAAAAAACTACGATCACGGCAATTTTAATCAGGGTAAAGAATGTTTGGGCCAGCGCGCTGTCACGGCGGTTCCTCACATGCATCATGGTGACGATCACCAGCAAAGCACTGGCCAGCAAAGGGGCCATCCATGGCGCAGGATTGTCCACCAGCGAGGCGCTTAAATATTTGCCGAAAGTGATGGCGGCAAGAGCCGTTGGCGCAGCAAAACCGATCGTCGCCGAGACCCAGCCGGAAACAAACCCCGCCCCCGGATGATAGATGCGGGCAAGGAAATTATACTCCCCGCCAGAGCGCGGCAGCGCCGCCCCAAGTTCTGCATAAGACAAAGCCCCGCAAAGCGCCGCAAGCCCGCCTGCAACCCATAGCATTAACAGCACAAAGCCGGAATCAATCCCCTGTAATTGCAAGCCGAGGCTGGTGAAAACCCCGGTGCCGACCATATTGGCAATGATGACGGCAGTACCGGCAGAAAAGCGAAATTTATCCATGAAGTGCGAAGCCCTCTCTATTGAAGGCAGCACTCTAGGGCAATTAGGGGGTGAAGGGATAGAGGGCGTGATTGGTGGTGCTGCGAAAGGGCGCAAGGCGCACCAGAGTGCGAAGAAAAGCGGCGCATTACGCTGACCGCTAATTCACCTTACGGCGCGATAGCGTTATGGTTTTTGTGAAGCAAAAATTTTATCGCAAATTCGCTAATCTATCGGTCTGAAAACCAGAGTTAGGATTACGCCGGCGCCGCCGACGACACCCCATAGGGGGGCGTTGAGGAAGAAATTGGCGAGCTTGGCCAGCGGACCGTTTTCGACATTGGCGATGTCAAAAC
>WFQB01000072.1 GCA_015487305.1 Parvularculaceae bacterium
GGGGCGATACTCGTTAAATCCACCAAGGATGTAAAACCGCTGGCCTTGCTGGCATGGTTTGCTTTGGTGGGGTCGGCTGTTTTATGGACAGCGACCCTTTTACTGGAAGATAATCGGATGATGGCCTTGCAGGCGGAAAATCGCTGGCCCTTTATAGCGGCGCTTGCTTATTCGGTGTTATTAGCGTCTCTGTTTGGCCATTCGACCTATTATTGGCTGTTATCGAAATTTCCGGTTTCGCGGGTCTCGCCCAGTACTATTGTTGCCACCCTGATTGGCGTTATTGCCAGTGTGGCTATTTTGAACGAGCCACTGACATGGCAATTAATTGTTGGTGGGGTGATGGTTATCTCCGGGGTTTGGGTTATTATCCGTCGCAGTGCTGATGAGGATAAAACCCCAACCGAGATTATTGCGCCCGCAGAGAATTAAATTTTATGATTGCTAAAACCAAAATGAGCGTCACTGACAGAGCTTCGCCGAATTTTGATGATCGTGAGGGCGGCGAGCCGGATATGATCGTCTTGCATTATACGGGCATGCCAACAGGGGCGGCGGCTTTGCAGCGGCTTTGTGATGAGCAATCGAAAGTGAGCGCCCATTATCTGGTGGAACTGGATGGCAGAATTTACCGGATGGTGGCGGAAGAAAAACGCGCCTGGCATGCGGGTCTGTCCCATTGGGCCGGACGCGAGGGGTTGAATGATTGTTCTATCGGTATTGAGATTGTTAATCCCGGCCATTGGTTTGGCTATCAGGATTTTCCGGCGATACAGATGCGGGCGGTGATTGAACTGGTGGCGGAAATTGTCACCCGGCGCAATATCACCAAAGAGATGATCGTCGGCCATAGCGATATTGCCCCGAGCCGTAAGGAAGACCCCGGCGAGCGCTTCCCATGGAGCGAGCTTGCGGCGCGCAATCTCACGCTTTTTCCTTTTGATGGCAAAGCCATGGGGGAAGATTTATTGCCGGATTATGAGCAGAGCCTTCAAGCTTTGCGTGAGATTGGCTATGGATTTGAAGTGCCTCATCATGCAAGCGCGGTGCTGGCCTTTCAAAGGCGGTTTTGTCCAAAAGCTTTAGGGCAGGGGCTGGACCCGCTGACCCGCACAGCGATTTTGCATGTGCGCCAACAGATTACCAGAATCTAAACAGGTAAGCGCAATTTTTATCAGCTTATGGATAAGGCTTTTTAACCTTCTTCGTTTACCAAGACTATCGAAGGCCTCATGGCCGAGAGATTTTTTTGGAGATGAAAGTTCATGGCTAAGGCAAACACAATCCGTTTGGTATTGCCCTTGATTATGGCGCTGGCTGTAACGGCCTGCTCTTCTATGCCGTCTGTTCCTTTTATGGGCAAAGGCAAGGCCGATAATGAGGCCGTTTACAATGCCGATGGTCATTATATTGGTGAAGCAACACAAAACGCCATGTTGAACGCCGTTTCAGCCCCGCGCCAATGTTTTGCTCCGGAAAACCAAATCGGTGCGCCAATCCGTTTTAATCGTGAATCGATTATCGATCAGCCGCATCTGGTCAAACGTGAGATGCAAAAAGTTCCACCGCGACCAGTGGGGGATCGTAATTTCTATTGTGCCGCTTTTGCTTATGCGGTTGATGAGCGCGGGCGGGTTACCGATATTGCCACGCTTTATAACTCCCATCCGGGCATTGGCGGGGTCAATTTTGCCCGTGAAGCGCGCAAGACTTTAAAGCAATGGCGCTATCAACCAGGACAGGTTGATAAAGCTCCGGCCAAATTTACCGGGCTGAGCACCGTATTTTACTATGAATTTGACGGATAAGAATTCTCGATTTCGAATGCAGAAAAAGACGGCTAAAGCCGCTTCTGCGTTTGGGGGTAGGGGGTAAGAGGGCCTGCTGGTGATGCGTATTATGCACCGGCGGGTCCTTTTCGCTTTTGGGCTTTGGAAATCGCCATCTTCCCTTACCACCAAAGAGGGCTTATATGCTCTGCTATGGATAACACTATACCCCCGCTGACTTTAAAGACCGCCAAATCTATTGACCTTGGCGTGCCCAAAGGTGCGCGCGTGGTGGTGGCCATGTCTGGCGGCGTGGATAGCTCGGTGACGGCGGCGCTTTGCCATTATGCCGGTTATGATGTGGTTGGCGTCACCATGCAGCTTTACGATCATGGGGCGATGATACAGAAAAAAGGCGCCTGTTGTGCCGGGCAGGATATTCATGATGCCCGCAAGGTTTCAGAGCGCCTTGGCATTCCCCATTATGTGCTCGACTATGAAAATCGTTTTTCCGATGCGGTGATGGAAGATTTTGCCGATACCTATCTGGCTGGGGCAACGCCTATCCCGTGTGTGCGCTGTAATGAGCGGGTGAAATTTCGTGATCTGTTGGAGATGGCCCGGGACCTTGGCGGCGAATGCATGGTCACTGGCCATTATGTGGCAAGGCGCGAGGGCAAGAACGGGCCGGAATTGCACCGCGCTGCTGATGATAGTCGCGACCAAAGCTATTTTCTTTTTACGACGACAAAAGAGCAACTCGGGTTTTTGCGCTTTCCTCTGGGGGATCTGCCCAAGACCATTGTTCGCGATATTGCCCGGGAGTTGGACCTTGTGGTGGCCGATAAACCCGATAGTCAGGATATTTGTTTTGTTCCCGAGGGGCGCTATAGCGATATAGTCGAGCGCTTGCGCCCGGGCGCGGCCGAGCCCGGTGAGATTATTCATGTGGATGGCACGCTTATGGGCGGTCATCAGGGGGTTATTCATTATACGATTGGGCAGCGACGTGGCCTTGGCATTGCGATTGGCGATCCGCTTTATGTGGTGCGTTTGGATGCTGATAAAAAACAGGTGATTGTCGGGCCCCGTGAAGCTTTGTTGACGGCGCGGATTGACTTAAAAGAAGTAAACTGGATTGGCGATGGGGATATTCCTTCAGAAGGCCTTCCCATCGGCGTTAAAGTGCGCTCCACCACCGCGCCGCGCGGCGCAAGAGTTTTTCGCGAGGGCGGTGATATTTTCCTGACCCTTGATGCGCCGGAAGAGGGGGTCTCGCCCGGACAGGCCTGCGTCTTTTACGAAGCAAAAGAAGAGGCCAGCCGCGTTCTTGGTGGCGGCTGGATTGCGGGTACACGCCCGGCGCTTTGACGAGATTCATCGCAGGGGGGGCGCCATTGCTGGCGGCCCTCATTTGAAAGCTGGTTTCTTCAGCCTTTCATCCTTCGACTTCGCTCAGGATGAGGGCGGCGTCTCGAAGGATGCTCGCATCTCTTAGATGAGTTTGATACTTGTTGCTATTCGCTACTCGCTACCAGCTACTCATCCTGTCAGGCGGGCGAAAAAATCATCCATATAGGATTGCTCGACGAGGCCGTTTTCCAGCGCATAATTTTCGCAGACCTGTTCAGAGCCATCGCGGAAATCCTGATAGGCTTCATATTGCGCGGCATTGGCAAAGTGCCATGTTAAATCCTTGGTCAACTGGTCGCGCTCGGCCTGATCGCCGGTGAAACGGGCGGCAAAAGCGTCGCGCATATGCACGGAATGGGCTTTGACGATTTTGCCAAAGGCGGTTTCATTACTGGCATGCTCTTCGCGGGAGATAACATCGGCGGTATAATAGCCGGTGCAGAAATTGATCGCATTGGCTTTGCCTTCGGGAGTAAATTCGTAAATTCCTTCGGAGACCTGCCGTATTGGCCAGGCCGGATTGTCATAGCCGGCGGCTGCCGCATTGCCGGCCATTATTGCCGCACTGGCAAGACCGAGATAAAAAACATTGTTCAATGATAGGCGCATTGGACCCTTCCTTTTGATTTGCATGACCACACCGAAAAGGCGCGGTTCCTTCCACACTCGATTTCCATCTCAAAGGGGCGCGCATCAGCCGATGTCCCGATTGCCTTTTGATCCGTCCCTGACCTTTGATCTGTGTGATAAAGTTACGCCGATTATGTCGGTTTTGGCAAATGTAAAGAATGTTTGACATTCGCTATCAGCCATCCTATATGTCTAATATGTTTTACATCTGGCAAGGGACGAACGGTCCCAAAGGAGGACTAAAATGACGCCGACGGAAAAACAAACTTGGGGGTCACTGATCTCAGGAATTCTTGTTTTTGGCTGGTTCATTATGAAAATGACCGATGGTTTTTCGATTGTTGCTTATGA
>WFQB01000073.1 GCA_015487305.1 Parvularculaceae bacterium
TAACAGGCCAGTTCCACATTGATTGGACCCAATACCTTTTCTTTCAGCTTCTCTTCGCTTGGGGGGCCGGCGCGACCACCAAGAAATTTCTGACCCCATAAGAAAATAAGCAGCCCGATTAACATGCCAAAGCCCGCTAGGCCAAAGCCATATTGCCAGCCATAGACGATACCGAGATAGCCACAGGCAAGGGACGAGGAAAAGGCCCCAAGGTTAATGCCCATGTAAAAAATTGTGAAACCAGAATCTCGGCGTTTGTCGCCAATGCCATAGAGCGATCCGACAATGGTTGAGATATTGGCTTTCAAATAGCCAACCCCGGCAATGATAAGGGCCAGTGACAGATAGAGAATATTGACAAAAATTTGCTCTCTTTCAATGCGGGTTTCATAAGCGCTGGTATCAATGCTTGCCGGTAGGCCAACAGCAGCCGGGTCGGCGATGAGCATTTGGGTTGCACCATCATTGAAGGAGATCATTGATTGGCCGCTATCGGAAATGATGATCTGGTTGGCATCCCCGCCACGGCCATCAAGCGTAACCTGATATTCCTGACCCTGATAGGTGAGAATCTCTTTTGATCCTTGCCCCTCAAACGCCATGCCAAAATGGCCGAGCACCAACAAGATGGCCCCAAAGGTCACCGCCTTTCGCGAACCGAGATAACGATCAGCCAAAGTGCCGCCGATAATGGTCATCACATAGACGAGCGCTGTGTAAGCCCCATACATGACCGAGGAGCGTTCATCAGAAAACAGGAAATGCTGGGTTAAATAGAGCACCAGAAGGGCGCGCATGCCGTAATAGGAAAAGCGCTCCCACATTTCGGTGAAGAACAAAATGGCCAGACCCTTTGGGTGGCCGAAAAAGCTGGTGTCTGAGGCTGTGTCGGCAGCCGCTTGTGATTGATCGGTCATAAAACCCCTCAGTAAATTTTGGCCATTGCCTTCTGGCGCTGGCGTTTCATCCCTCCGGGCTTTCGTATGGCCCAGTTCCAGAGACTATCCGGTTTTGTTTGGAACAGAACCGGGCTCTTAATTTCTTCATTTGCCGCGTTTCCGGACGGGTAAATGGTGTCCATTTATCCTGAAAACGCTTCGGCGCGCAGTCTAAGCGGTTTTTTCTGCGAAAATCAAAGGGAAACGGACTTTACGGGGTTAGTTTTGGTCGGTTGGGCTAATCGGAGCTCTTAAAAGAGCACGTTTTTGTGATTATCTGTGATGAGACAGTGTGCCCGGCGCAAGGCTAGGCTTGGGCATATCTGGCGTGTCGCGCTGAAAACACCAAAGGAAACGGCCCCTATGAACAAGACTTTTTCATCCCTGCTGGCAGCAGGAATTATCGGATTATCAGCCTCTTTTGTAGCGGTCAGCCCGGCGCTGGCGGAAAAGCCTGAAATTTACACGAGTGCTTTTTCGCAAAAAGCCGTTGGTGGCTATGATCCGGTGGCTTATTTCATCCAAGGCGCGCCGGTGAAGGGCGAAAGGGATTTCAGCTACGACTATAAAGGCGCGCTATGGTTGTTTTCCTCAGCGGAAAATCGCGATGTGTTTATTGCCGACCCTGAAGCTTATGCCCCCCAATATGGCGGCTATTGCGCTTGGGCTTTGGCGCAAAACAAGCTGGCCAAGGGCGATCCCAAATATTGGAACATTGTCGATGGCAAGCTCTATTTGAATTACAACGCCAAAGTGCAAAGAGATTGGCTTGAGGATATTTCGGGCTTTATTGAAAAAGCTGACAGGTTTTGGCCCGGCATTTTAGGGGATATGGGGAGCTAGAAGGTGAATTTGTGACGGATTTTATGCCCCCCGCCGTTGAATAAAGAGCTACCCCAGAACGAAAGAATTTTTGCTCATTTGATTCTTTCGTGCTTCCTGAAAAACCAGCCGGATGCCCCTCTGGCTGGTTTTTTGATTCTTTTGCCTCGCGGCGCGTAGCGCCTCCGGCGGGGCGGCGACCAAATCTACTAAAAGGGGACGCCGGGGCTGCGGTCGCAGCCCCACAAGGTTTGAGTGCGGGCGTTAATTATCCAGTGTTTATTAGGAAACGCCTCATCTCCTATCATGGATGATTGCGCGACATTTGCTTTTTATCTGCGTCACCCTGCGCAAGCAGGGGTCCATTTCGGGAAGAAATAATGGCGTGCGTAAAGAAGTTTTGTTTGAGATTTTTTGACTGAGAACAACCGGGTTATTGAGATGGAGGGGGTCAGAGATGAGATCATGCCAAATAAACAGAGTTGATAACGAGGGTGCATGATAGGCGATAAAAAAATCTATCTTTTAAGACTTCCCAATAGGCCGCGGACTATAGCGCGGGTGAAGGTGCGCACGGCGGTTTTGGCGGCGGCTTCTCCGACCGATTGTCGGTTAGAGCGGCGGCGTTTTCTGGTGGTGCGGCGGGGTTTTGTTTTGGATTTTCTGGCCCGTTCGCGCTCTTTGGCTCTTTTTAGTTTCTCTTTTTCTGCCTCGGCTTTGCGCTCTGCCTCTTCGGCGGCCTCAGCGCGGGTCTCGGCTCTGGCTTTTAAGATTTCATAGGCGGATTTGCGATCTATTCTTTTGTCATATTTGCTGCCCATGAGCGAGCGATCGAGAATTTCCTTGCGCTCTTTTTTGGTCAGCGGGCCCATGCGCGATGAGGGCGGGCGGATCAGGGTTTGCTCGACCACGCCGGGTATGCCTTTTTTGATCAGGGTCGAGACCAGCGCTTCGCCAATGCCAAGCTGGGTGATGACATTGCGGGTTTTAAATTTTGGGTTGGGGCGGAAAGTATCGGCAGCGGCGCGGATGACTTTTTGCTCTTTGGGGGTAAAGGCGCGAAGCGCATGTTGCACCCGATTGCCTAATTGGCTGGACACTGAATCTGGTACATCAAGCGGGTTTTGCGAGACAAAATAAATGCCAACCCCTTTGGAACGAATAAGCCGCACCACTTGTTCGACTTTATCCATCAAAGCGTCTGGGGCGTCTTTGAACAGGAGATGAGCTTCATCAAAGAAGAACACAAAAACCGGTTTGTCCGGGTCGCCAATTTCCGGTAGCTCCTCAAACAGTTCTGATAACAGCCATAGCAAGAAAGTTGCGTAAAGTTTTGGCGTCATCATCAGCTTATCGGCGGCGAGTATATTGATGATCCCGCGACCTTCTTCGGTGACACGCATGAAGTCTCGCAAATCAAGCGCCGGTTCGCCGAAAAACTTTTTGGCCCCTTGCGCTTCCAATTGCAGCAATTTGCGCTGAATGGCGCCGACGCTGGCGGTGGAGACATTACCATATTCTGCGGACAACTCTTTGCGGCGCTCGGCAATATTAACCATCAGCGCGCGCAAATCTTTCAAATCCAGCAACAGCATTTGCTCATCATCGGCAAGTTTAAAAG
>WFQB01000074.1 GCA_015487305.1 Parvularculaceae bacterium
ACATTACTATTGCTACTAGCGCAGGCGCTTAGCCAAAACACTGTCAAAGCCAGTAATGCTGTTTTTGCTATGTTGATTTTGGTCATGCCGTCAGCCTTTTTAGCGCCATCCTTGGGCAAGATTACTACGCTCAAGCAACGTATAGCGATTGCCATCAGAATTGAAGCCATAGAGTGCCAGCAGGCGTTGCATTTCGCTATCAGCTGTTTCAACTATGATATTTGCCATGTAATCAAAATTAGCGCTGATCTCGGCATTAATATCAATCACCACAATCTGGTTTTGACCGGCAATAGCGAGCGCAACCTGCCCTTGCTCACAATTAAGCGTGCCACGCAAAACGGGCAGTTCTTTTTTATAATATTGCCCAAGCACAAAAAGCGCATCACTGGCAATATCCCCCTCAAGGCTGTTGCAGAAAAATTGATCTTGCCGCTGTTGCAGATGAAACTTTGATATGTTGAGGGATAATTGTCCGCGAAGGGGGCGACCATTAGGGTCACGATAGCCAAGCTTTGCCAGATCAATGATGACGGTAATATCCTCGGCCCGAAGCGCTGGTCCTGATTGCAACAAAAACTTCCCCTGCCCTTTGGCAGCACCGGGCACTATCTGTACGCTGCCCCCATAACCGAAGCGCAATAGAGACAAGGGATTGGCCTTCAGGTGAATATCACCAAGCAGGTGCGAGCCCAAAGACAGGCCCGTTATATCACCACGCCATAATGTGCCGAAAATTGCTGTTGTCGTAAGCCCCGCTTGGCTGAGCCGTGTTTCGTTGAGAAATAATGACAAAGGTAAATTCGCCAGCGAAACCCCAATAAAGCTTAAAATAAAAACAGTAATAGCCAACCAGCGCTTGAAAAGCATGCCCTACCCCCGCGCAAATATAAATTGCGCCGTGTAGAGACCATTGTCTTGCGGACGCAGGCTGCCTTGTCGCGCGGTGATATTGGCTGTTTCCTGAAGATCAATCAGAAATCTGTTGAAATCTGCCAGTTCAACATTTTCAAAGACGACTTCAATCTGCGCGCCGTCTTGCAGAATATTGCGTCGGACGAGACGCAAATCTGCCGCACCGGCCATATCGCTGACAATGCTGGCGACATTGCCACTTTTAATCGCCTTCGGTTGCTCACCATTGGTCAGAGCCGCCTCAACATTGGCCCGAAAAGTCAGTGCCGCATCGCGTTCCGCCAGCGCCCCCGCATGCCATTGGCGCAAAGGAGAGATGATGGCAAATTGCAGGGCCAACAGTAAAATGAGACAAGCGGCAATAGCGATGAGAAACCGCTCGCGCCCGGACAGGTTTTGCCAGTAAACAATCATTGCACATCCCCCCCGATATAAAGCCGCGCTATAACCCGATCGCCTTCGCGCCTTGGGTTTAGCCCCTCTTCGACTTGCAACCCTTGGGCTTGAAATTGTGATTTCAATATTTCCAACTGGTCAAATCCCGGCAGGGATAAATCCAGCGCCAATCGCCCATCCTGCCCATAAACAAGCCCGGTAAGAATGGTTTGCTCTTGCCCCTGCAGGATTTGAAAACTGCTATTCATCAGCGCAAGCAATCCTGCAGAATTGTTGTTTTTTCCGGCGCGTGTCCTTGCCTCATAGCGAATATTGTTCACGGCAATTCCCGGATAGGCCGCCATAAACGCCTCACTGGCGCTGGCCGTTATAGCACTCGCCTGACGCTTTGCCTGCACAGCATCGGCAATGAGAAAGCCGCCCCATGCCAAACCTGCCAATAGGGCCAGCATGATAGCGCCGCGCCATTGACGATATAGGGCTTTGGCATCAAAGGCCGGGGCAAACTGACCCGCCATTAAAGGCTGCGGTGTTTTTGCCATCAAAATTTTCGGAACCGCTACAGCATCGATCAGTTTTATCGTCTGGTCGCTATCACCCAATAATATTTTACCTTCGGGGGTTGCGCTGATTTTTGTTTCGACATTTTCCAATAGTTTGGGCAATATTTCCTCGGCCATTTTGCCGGGCAGGACAAAGCCTTCACCTTTTGTCGCGTAAATTATTCTCTCATTGTCGATCAGGCAAGCATCATCACTGGCCGCAAGACATAAAATATCTGTAGTCACAATCTGTGGGATCAGCCCCGATTGCAAAATAGCATTGCGCCAATTTTCAACCCATTCTTTTGGCGCGGCATAAATCACTTGTCGCCCATCATCATCACGGCCCAATAATGTGATATGAAAATTCTCTTCCGGCTCCGATACCCAATCCCCGAGAACAAAGCGCGCGGCACGCTCAATATCGGATTTTTTTCTTGCCGGGGTTTCAAAACTACGCATGAAGCTGTTGTCACCGGGCAGGACAATTATCACCGGCGGTGCTGTTTTGGTTGTAAAGCGCTGCATAGCACTAATCGCATTATTGACCAGCTCGAACTTCCCCTCCGCAGCAATGACCGCTCCCATATCCGGCTGAATTCCGGTAAAAATATAGACAGAATTACTCATAATTGCGGTCCAAATTCCCGGCTTAAAATGGTGACACCGCCGCCCTCGCGACGATGTAAAAGACTTTTCGATTGCAACAAGGCCGAGCCATAGCGGATTTCGGCGTTAAGGGTAAGATATTCCGACCATATATCAAAGCGGCTTCGAATATCCGGGCCAATCTCTTTTCCGGCAAAAACCGGCATGGCAAAAAACGCATCCAAATCCTGATAGCCTTTTTGCGGTTTTTGCTCGATCAGCCGCCGGGTTTCTTCCAGCGAGAGCAGGCCATCAAAGGCGGCCAGAAAAACCGGTAATTGTTTCATGGTGATGAGATTGACATTTATTTTGGGCTGACTGTCCATAGGTAGCGCACAAATATAAGTCTGCGTCATGCGATATATTTCTGGCGAAACCTGCGCCAGAGGCCGCACCTCACTCACCGATACCAGAAATTGCCCTGATGTGCGAAAGGGTTGATCGAGTCTTGTATAGAAACTGTCTTCGGCACCAAATTGAGAGGCATTGCCATCGCTGTCGATCCAATCCGTAACGGCATCCCCAAAGCGGCTCGCCTCCATACCCGACACCCCCAGGCCTTGCATCATTTTCTGCAATCTTTGCGCCTCGCTCTTATTGGCGGCTAATCTATTGCCATCGCGCTTTACCAATGCGTTTAAATTGAAACAGGCCGTGCTGTCTGCAATACGGATAACGATTACCCCCTGATCGAGAGGAATGATAATTTCATCAGCAAGCCAGCTTTGCGATAATGTGTCGATGCGAGGGCCGGTCTGCGCCTGTTTTTCGAGCAGGTTTATCACCAGCGCTTCCAAAGATTGCTGATGCCAGCGCGCCTGATTGCGCTCACCCCCGGCCTGCATTCTGGCCGTTGCCAATGTCATGGTTTCGATGACTGCAATCGCTGTGATCGAAAGAGTGGCCAGTAATAATAAAACCACCAGCAAGGCCACGCCTTTTTGTTGTTTTGCTTTGCGCCTAGCTGCCATTGTCATCTCCTATGGCTCTTGGCCTGTAGGAAATAAGGAAATCCTGCTCCAAAACGCCATAATGAGAATGGGTCAGGGTGAGCCTTATAGCTTCCGGCCAGTCGCTGCTTTGTGCCGATGAAAATTGCTGTCGCCAGTTTTTATCGCCAAAAAAGCTGATGGATATATCTTTCGCCCCTTGTAAGAAAAACTGGCGCTGCTTTGGGGTTTGTTCTACTGCATCCGGATAATATTGGGTTTCGCGAATAATTCCCTGCTCACTGGCCATCCATGTCACCCGTAAAAGATTAGAGCGGGCATAATCGGCGCGGGGGTTTGTGTTTCCAAGGCGGGTGAAGCGCAGCAGGATTTTTTTACCCTCCTCGCTTTGCCCCAAAGGCGCACCAAGAAAACCCGGCTCTAATGCCCCGCCCCTTTCACCGCGCACGGGGCGGTCTATCATTTGCGCAAGGTCTTCCTTCAATAGAGTGCGCATGGTCTCCAGATCGCCAATGCGCGCAGCACTTTCATCAATTTGCGCCCGCCCGTTTAAAGTGATGGAAAGAATAGTGATGGAAGCCACCGCCACCGCCCCAAAAACACCCAAAGCAACCAGCGCTTCGACCAAAGTCATGCCTTTTTGGCTTTTATAATTTTGTCGTTGAAACTTTAT
>WFQB01000075.1 GCA_015487305.1 Parvularculaceae bacterium
ACCAAATATATTGGCGGCCATTCCGATCTCATCGCTGGTGGCATGACCGGTAGTAAAGAGCATATGACAGCGGTACGGGCAGTGCGTAACACGTTCGGCTTTAACCTCGACCCTTATACCTCATGGATGATTGCCCGCTCTTTGGAAACGCTGGTTATTCGCATGGAGCGCTCGGCCCAATCCGGGCGCAAGGTGGCCGATTGGCTGGCGACCAATCCGCATATGGATGTCGAGATGTTCCACCCGGATCACAGCGATGACCCTGTTTACAAAGACGTCTATAAACGCCAATGCAGCGGCCCCGGCTCAACCTTTGCCTTCACCATTAAAGGCGGCACCCGCAAGGATGCTTTTCGCCTGTTAAACGCTTTGCAGATTTTCAAATT
The DNA here is from genome assembly GCA_015487305.1 of Parvularculaceae bacterium. GTDB lineage: Bacteria > Pseudomonadota > Alphaproteobacteria > Caulobacterales > Parvularculaceae > S012-90. The sequence goes on from WFQB01000075.1 coordinate 387, forward strand.
GGCTGTGTCTCTGGGCGGCTCTGAATCCCTGATCTCGCACCCGGCCTCCACCACCCATTCCGGTGTGCCGGAAGATGTGCGCAAAATATCCCATGTCACCGAGGGCCTGATCCGCCTTTCCGTTGGCCTTGAGGACCCCGACGACCTCATCGCCGATCTCGATCAGGCCATGGCCATCGCCAAAAAGGGCTAGGAACAAACCAACCCGAAACACCTAAAACAAACAGACAATCCCGTCTGCGATGCAGCATGAAATGCTGCTTCGCAGACACGGGACCCATCTCGGAAAGACGATAAAGGCATAAAAGACGTTCTACTCGTCAAACCTTCAACACAGCCCACCTCTCCCGAAACACGGAAGAGGTCAAAACAGGAATAAATCCTCATCCTGAGCGAAGTCGAAGGATAAGCTTCGCCTAGCCCCACGAGAAAATTAAACCTCAAACTCGACCCCTTGGGCCAATGGCAATTCCCGGGACCAATTCACGGTATTGGTCTGGCGGCGCATATAGCCCCTCCAGGCATCAGAGCCGGATTCGCGCCCGCCCCCGGTTTCTTTCTCACCACCAAAAGCCCCGCCAATTTCAGCCCCCGAAGAGCCAATATTGACATTGGCAATACCGCAATCAGAGCCAATATCAGACAGAAACTGTTCCGCCTCGCGCACATCCAATGTGAAAATACAAGAGGACAGTCCTTGCGGCACATCATTATTCATAGCAATGGCGTCATCAAAATCACGATAAGGCATGACATATAAAATAGGCGCAAAAGTCTCGGTACGAACAATATTGGTTTGCTGCTTCATCTCGACAATCGCCGGCGCCGCATAGGCCCCGCCCGCAACAGCTTTAACTGCTTCGCCGCCTGTCACGACGCCCCCTTCCGCCTTGGCCTGCGCCAATGCGTTTTGCATGTGTTCCAAAGAGGCGCCATCAATCAGCGGCCCCATCAACACCCCATCTTCCAGCGGATTGCCAATTTTGACCGAGGCAAATATTTTTTTAAGGCGTGGCAGAAAATCTTCATAAATATCTTCGTGAATAATCAAACGGCGCAAAGTCGTGCAGCGTTGCCCGCTGGTGCCAAGGGCAGAAAAAGTAATCGCCCGCAAAGCCAGATCCAGATCAGCGCTCGGGGATAGGATCATCGCCGCATTGCCCCCAAGCTCCAGCAGGCTTTTGCCAAAGCGCTGCGCCACGCTCACGCCCACCTTACGCCCCATGGGGGTGGATCCGGTGGCAGACACCAAGGCGGTTTTGGGATTATCCACAAGCCCTGCACCAATTTTTGCATCCCCGATCAAAACATGATGCAAGCCATCAGGCGCATCGCCAAAACGGGCCAGAGCGCGCTCCAGAATTTTAGCACAAGCCAAAGCCGTCAGCGGCGTTTTTTCTGACGGCTTCCAAATTACAGCATTGCCGCAAACAAGCGCCAAAGTGACATTCCACGCCCATACGGCCACGGGGAAATTAAACGCCGATATAATCGCCACCACCCCCAAAGGGTGCCATGTTTCGCGCATATGATGGCCGGGGCGTTCCGAAGCAATGGTCAGCCCGTAAAGCTGGCGCGAAAGACCGACCGCAAAATCGCAAATATCGATCATCTCCTGCACTTCCCCGCGCCCCTCGGAAATCAGCTTGCCACATTCCAGGGTCACCAGACGGGCCAGCATTTCTTTATCAGCGCGCAATTCCTCGCCCAGAAGACGCACCAATTCAGCGCGGCGCGGCGCCGGTATTTGTCGCCATTGCCGAAACGCCGCATCGGCCTGCGCAATCATTGCCGCACTCTCTTCTGCTGTGTGAAATTGCACGCCAGCCATGGCGCTGCCATCAATCGGCGAGGTCACCTTAAATGGCCCTTCCGGCTTGAGATCAAAATGCTTTAAAACGTCTTGTGTCTGCTGGCTTATTGTCATGGGGGTCACCTTTGCCTATCCATCAAATTCTGGCTTCATGGTTTGAACCAGAGACAGCAAAGATGCAATCAAGATTTTTTATCAGCCTGATTTTGCTTATTGTCTTTTTTCAGATCCCGCAATTTACCATTTTCCAAGCGCAATAAGCGATCATAGAGATCGCCGGATGGCACACCATGGGTGGTGGCAATGATAGTGCCGGGATAAGAGGCAATAATTTTTTCCAAACAAGCCCGCGCCGTTGAATCCAGATGAGCGTCAGCCTCATCAAGAAATAAAATCCGCGGCTGCGCCATCAAAGCTCTTGCCAGTGAGAGCTGCATCCGCTCGCCTTGGGAAAATGTTTCGCCCCCTTCTGTCACCTGACTTTGAATACCATCGGGCAGACGTGCAATGATTGGCTCCAAGGCACAAATCTCAGCAATTTCCGTAAACAGTTCCATATTGGCTTCCGGTAGGCCATAAAATAAATTATAGCGCAGGCTACCACGCAAAAGCGGCAAATCGCTGGAGACAAACGCCATTTCACGCCGAAGGTCAGACCAGGAATAATCGGTCAATCTCCTGCCGCCAAGTTTCACCCGGCCTTTGCTCGGTTGAATAATACCGGCAGCAATTTTGAGAAGTGTAGACTTGCCCGCCCCATTCGGCCCTTGAATACAAACCCGACTGCCTTCGGGAATTTCCAATCGGACATTTTTGAAAATATCGCGAAAGCCGACATTTTGCAAAACCAGCGCATTTTCAGCCTGTAAATGCTCGTCATCATCCAGCGCCAATGCCTTGCCTTTTTTATGGGGCTTTGGACGACCCAGCGATTTTAGATCCAGTAATTTTTGTTGTTTCTCCTGCGCTACTTGCGCGGTTTTCCAATATTCAAAAATGCGCGCCATTTCCTGCATGCGCGGCGCAAGTAGCCCCGAGACCACCATTGCCGCCAAAACCGTGCCGGGAGTGGCATATTGATGGCCAACTAAAAAAGCCCCAATCATAAACGCCCCAATCGAGGCAATGGTGGAGCCCGCTTCCGAGGAGGCCCGCAACAGGCCCACATAATTGGCCCGCGAAATAATCGCATCACGCATAGAGCGGCTTAACTTTTTGGCCCGCTTGGCTTCGCGCTGCTCTTGCCCGAAGGCTTCAATAACCCCAATCGCCGCCACTCGATCATTAACGAAGCTTGCCATCCGCCCGCGCTCTTTTCGCACCATGGCGGTTTGGTTAGTCAAAACCGGACCAAAGGCGAAAATAACCAGACTAACAAGAAACAATGCGCCAAAAATCGACATGGCAACCAGGGGCTCAATAAAAATAAGCACAATAAGCGCCAGCCCCACGGCAAAAATATTGACTACGAGGCGCGCCAGTCCAAGGCTGACCCAACGCCCCAAAGCAGACAGATCGCCCACAAAGCGAACAATCACCGCCCCGCGAGACATTTGCCGAATACCATCAGCACCAATTTTCAGAATATGACGAAATAGCCGCAAGCGCACCGCATGGACATAGGATTGCGCCAAACGCTCCCCATCCACAAACCCCCGCCAGCGTAAAAACGCCAAAAAAGCCAGAACCGACAGGCTCACAGCCCCAAACTGCCAAAGCCACATGCTGGAACTGCCATCGATATTTTCAGGCACGAAAAGCTGATCAAAGCCTCGCTTTAACAATAAGGTCAGCGCCAAGGTTAAAACCGCCTGCAAAATACCATTGGCAACCAAAAGCCAAAAACGCCCTAAACGACTGCCAGAAATTATTTTTGGCAATTCATTTTCAGGGGTATTTTGTTTCGGCTTCATAAACGCTGGTCAGACCTTAAAACGCATATCGCCCGCTCTTAGCGCAATTTTCTCAAAATGAGAAATGCACAAAGCGGGCGATATAATCTTACGAGGGCTTATTTAGTAATTGATTTGAAGACGGCCCATAACTGCGTCAACATTCTCGTTCAAAACATTGGCACCAGGTTTGGTTTCCGCTTTGACATAATTGAGCATTAATCGCGCATTGCGATTAACATACCAATTGGCCCCAACGGTCCAATTGTTCTGCTCACCGCCAGCAACGGATGCGTCATTAAGATTGAGGGTCGAGTACCGTGCCGCCACTTCAAAGGCGCCAAAGCGACTGGACCGACGCGGCTTAATACCGCCAAATGTGCCAGAGGTACTGCTATAACGTTGGCGTTCACCGGTTACAACCCAAGCGGCCTCAATATTGCTCCCGGAATAGGTTGGATCACCAAGCGTTGGCGCGTCATTATTGCGCGAAATGCGTTGCGCTTTAAACAAAAACGGCCCGCTCATATATCCCGCTTCTACATTGAAATTACTATAGCTATCAACATTGGCCAGGCTGGTTGTATCCAACAGCACTATGCCAGACAGACCGCCAAATTCCGGATTGGCCCGAATTCTGGATGTTGCATTATTATCCAAATCGCGCCTTTCCGCGGCAACAGCAAAATGCAGCGCTTGGCGTTTTTCCTTAATCGGCGAGAACACCAATCGGCCAACAACAGATTTACCGTCATCTTGAATTGCCAAAGGATCATTTTCTATCGGATTTTCAAAATACCCACCGGTCAGGGACCAGTTTTCACCTTTATAGGTGGCCGCAGCCCCAACTAGAAAATTGGGAGATAAAGTTGCCGGCAATGAACGCTCCATCAATTTGATATTGTTCGAGCTCATCATATTTTCATTGTTAAGGGGCGCAATAAAATTGCCCACTTTAATGGTTGTGTTTTTAAAGCCCTTATAGGAAATCCAAACATTTTTCCAACCGGTGCTAACACCGCCAACATCTCCATCAATTTTGGCTTTCCAATTCTTACCCATGGAAAGGGTCGCATTCAAACGAAAACGACGAATATCGGATTCATCACCAAATATGGTAACATCATCACTGACATTCACACTGTCCAGATGCAGGCGACCACCAACAACCACTTCATATCCGTCGCCGGAAAAGGTCAGGCCTTTTTCATCAAAAGTTTGAGCACTTGCTCCAACGCCAAATGCGCCCCCGATGACACCCATTGCCAAAATGGCAGTAGATGCCTTGAATTTATTTTTTAATCGCATTTTCTTCACTCCTTGAATGCAACTTGATTCTCATTTTTCACATTTGAGAGAATAATTTTGACTGATAAACGCCCACTAAAGCAAGCGTTTAATCTTGTATCCAGCCAATCAAATACTCTTGTAGCCCGTATTTACTCATCATTGTCGTAAAATTATGGCCTGCGCCTTTTAATTCGACAAGATTTGGTTTGTGCGTATTGGCCTTTTCCGCCAGCGCTTCCATAGCCGAAACCCAGTTCCGGGCGCGACAAAGACGATTGCGCCCTTGCAAGCTATCAATCTGTTTATCCGTGTTTAGCGATGAAGAGCGCCGCACATCTCTTGACCCGATAACCACGCTGGTTTGACAAGCCTGCAAGCGGGAAATATCCGGCGTCAAATGCTCGCGATTCATATCTCTTTTCAAACCCAGTGGAAAAATTTCTTCCGTATTCGGCATGGTATACCAACCGGCCGCAATCAGCATCAGCTTGTCAACCTTATGCTCACCACCGGTCAACACATAACGATGGGCAAATTGACCACCACCCGAAAAACCAAGCAT
>WFQB01000076.1 GCA_015487305.1 Parvularculaceae bacterium
GCGCAAGGGCGCGTTGACGGCTTTTGGGAGCGCGGGCTTAGCCCATGGGATGTGACCGCAGGCTGCGTTCTGGTGCGTGAAGCTGGGGGCATGGTTAGCGAAATAGCTGAACTTGGCCGACCGCATCTGGCAAATTCAATCCTTGCTTCCAATGGCGAGCTTCACGAGCAAGCCCGCAAGCTGATTTTGGGGAAATAGTCAGGCTTTAGAAATTCCGGACAAAAGAAAACCGCGAGGGACGCCCTTCGCGGTTTTTCTCTATTTGAAACTTTCGGTTTTGGCCTAATTTCAAGCCTAGTCGACAACAGCCAGCATGACAGCTTCATCAGCCATTGGGGCATTGGCGATCAAAATATCGCTGTCAGTTGCAGCTGTGCCTGTGCTGGTCAGCGCCAAGATGAACGCGGCCACTGCGACAAGCGCAATCGTATAGGCCCCAAAACCCAAAGTCCCCATTGCAGTATGGATTAGATCTTTCATCACAAACGCTCCTTCACATCACATAAATTCCGTCCCTGTCCAGTCATGTAACGCCTTAATTGTTAGAAAAGTGATACATAACCGTCATGGAACTGTCATATATCTAGCATGTGCGCATTCAATGCGCAAGGGTAAAAGCGCAAATCTTGCGCATTTTGGCGCATTAAATGCGCATATCATAGGGATTTCTGCTGCAAAATACCTGTAACCCATTGATTTATTTGATTTTCCACAGATTCCCCAAAATGATAAAAAACTGTCATAAAACTGCAAAATAACTCCGTCCAAGACATGATTAGCCTCTCATCGCCTGCCACGCCCTTTGCTTACCCCAGCCACCAACTCGCCAACCCCGAAGCCCTCCGGGAGCAAATGGCCTTATATTTGCTCTTTCCCTTTATCGGAAATCGCGTATCCTCATATTTTCTAGATTAACGGGCCTGTTGGGGAGTATTCAGGTTCGACTTTGTAGCAGGGGTAGTAAAATGGCTCGCAATCTTGACCGTTCCGTCCGCTTTTCCGGACCGGGTGGCTATGTCCTCAATATGCTGGTGTTTTTAACCGCTGTCGGCGCCCTCGCCTTCTGGCTGTCGCCACTAAGCCCGACCCCCAGCGATTTGATGATTGACGCCTATAACGCCAACCGGATGTTAAACGGGACGATCCTCGCCATTCTCGGCCTTGGGATTATTTATAATTTGCGCCAAGCCTTGGTGGTTGGCCCCGCCGTTGACTGGCTAAACTCGTTTCGCGATTCCGTTGACCCGACCCGCACCAAATTACCGCGCGCCCCTGCCCTTATCGGGGCCATGGCGCGAATGCTGCTTGATGCCGATGAAAAAGGCGGGCGTCTAACACAAGCCTCGTCCCGGGCCATTCTTGATTCCATTGGCACGCGCATGGATGAGGGCCGCGAATTTGGTCGCTATATGGCCAATCTTCTCGTCTTTCTCGGTCTGCTCGGCACTTTTTGGGGTCTGTTGCAAACCATCACGGCCGTGGGCGATACGATTAACGGTCTTGCTTCAACCGGCAGCAGCCAAGACGCGGTTGCGCAACTCATCACCAATTTGCAAAAACCATTATCCGGCATGGGCACGGCTTTTTCTTCCTCCCTATTTGGTTTGGCTGGCTCTTTGGTTGTTGGTTTTCTCGATATTCAAGCCGGACAGGCGCAAAACCGTTTCTATTCAGACCTTGAAGACTGGCTGTCAGGAATTTCTGAAACCACCTCTTCTACCGCAAGCTCGCGCAGTAATTATGCGGCCGGAGAAAGTGACGATGTGTTGTCAGCCCTTAACAATATCGAACTGGCGCTAGCCCAGCTTAATAAGAACAGCAGTGAAGCGCAGGAAAAATCCGCTGATGCCGTGCGCGCTGAAATTCGCCAGCTTGGCCGCACGCTGATTGAGGGCGTGCCTGCAGAGTCTGGCAATACTCGAAAGAAGAAAGGCTAGAGCCCGATGGCGCGTCGGCGTACTCGTAACGAAGCCAATATCTGGCCGGGCTTTGTGGACGGATTGTCCACGCTGTTATTGTCGCTCATGTTTCTATTGTCGATTTTTGTGGTCGCACAATTTTTTCTGGGTGAAGAATTATCGCAAAAGGATGATGAGTTGGCGCGGTTGACGGCGCGGATCAATTCCCTTGCCGATCAGTTGGGGCTCGCCCAATCGGAAAAAGATGCCTTACAGGCGCGCATACTCGCCCTTGAAACAACCATTGAAAAAAAAGACGTTGAGCTTGCCGCCGCTATTGCTGCCGCCGCTGCCGCTGGCGATGCCGTTGCCGCCACTGCCGAAGAGCTGGAAGCAGAAAAAGCGCTGACCGAAGAACAGAAATCAGAAATTGCCACTTTGAACGCGCAACTTGCCGCCTTGCGCAAGCAGCTTGCCAGCCTGCAAGAGGCATTAGAGGCCGCCGAAGCCAAGGATATTGAACAGCAGGCGCAAATTGAAAATCTGTCCTCGCGTCTCAATGCCGCCCTTGCCCGCAAGGTGCAGGAACTGGCCGAAGTACGCTCGCGCTTTTTCGAGGCTCTGCGCGAAGCTTTGGGGGATCGCACCGACATTTCTGTGCAAGGGGATCGTTTCGTTTTTGAAAGCGATATTCTATTTGGCTCCTGCTCGGACACCATATCAGCCCTTGGCCAATCAGAGTTAAACAAGCTCGCGGCCGTGCTGCTGGAAATTCGCAAAGATATTCCGGCAGATGTAAACTGGGTGTTGCGGGTCGACGGCCATGCGGACGCGACACCTTTGGGGCCAAGCTGCCGGGCGCGATTTGAAGATAATCTCCAGTTGTCGTCCGAGCGGGCCATGTCGGTGGTGCGCTATCTTGCAGCCCAAGGCGTGCCGAAGAAGCGCCTCGTTGCTGCCGGCTTTGGTGATAATCATCCGCTGGTGGCCGGCTATAGCGCTACAGCGCTCGCCAAAAACCGCCGTATCGAGTTCAAACTGACCGAACGATAGGCTGAAAAACTAATCGCGCTTGCGAGAAAAACCGAGAAACACCACCACAAGCGTCAACGCCAAGCCATACCATGTGAGTGCATATTCCAGATGACGATTATTGAGGTTGAGAAGGGTTTCGGCAGGTCGCAAAGCTGATCCCTCTTCAGCCCCAGCATCAATCCAGACCAGTGGCGTCTTTGTGTTGTTCAATTTATTAAACGCAGCAATGTCGCGCTCATACCAAATTCTATCTTCCCTATCTGGCTCTGGCGTAAACAGGCTGGCAAGTTTGGGACGCCCCTGCCAAAGGCGCAAAACCCCTGTGACCTCTGTTGGCAATGGTGGCGGGGTAATATCTGTTGGCGGCTCCATGCCTGCAGCAAAGCCGCGATTAACATAGACCCAATCATCTTCTGTCCCCGCCAGCTTTAAAGGGGTGAAAACAAAATATCCCGCCTGCTCGTCCAACATGCCAAAAACATAAATTTCTTTTTCAAAATCATATTCGCCGCTGGCAAACACATTGGTAAAGCCCATATCTTCGCCAAGGCGCATATCGTCCATGGCAAGAGAATAGTCCGCGGGCGGGGCATCCATGCGCGCTTCTATTTTAGCAATCAAATCCTGTTTCCATTGCAGGCGCTGCACCTGCCATGTGCCCAATGATAGAAGAATAGAAAGGCCAATCAGAGCCGCCACGCTAGGGCCTAAACGAAAATGAAAACCAGCAAAATTCATCTATTCATCACCCCCATGATCAAGATGGCCCTCGGCAGCCTGTTCAGCATATTGCTGGGCCACCATAATCGCTTTTAGGGGCCGGATCATGGTTGCAATCAACACGATGGTCAGGCCAACAGATAAGCCCAGCACCACCCAGATCGGCGCATGAAGAACTAGCTGCAGGAACATTGCCGCGACCACACTTAAAAACCCGACGATGAAGATCATAAACACCGCTGGTCCATCGCCGCTATCAGCTTTGCTATAATCAAGCCCGCAGGACGAACATTGCGGTTTCAGGGTCAAAAAGCTTTGATATAACTCTCCCTCCCCGCAACGGGGACATTTACAAGCCAAGCCTGTTTGCAAGGGGGATAATGGTGGATAGTCGGTCACGACAATAAACCCTTTTATCTTTCAAAAGCAAAAAGCGCGCTGCAGATATAGCAGCGCGCTTTTTAACGATGCACTTTAAAACGCTGCTTCTATCTCTAACCGAGCAAGCCTTCATTGCCCGCCACATAGATTGAGGCAAACAGGAACAACCAGACCACATCAACAAAGTGCCAATACCATGCGGCCGCTTCAAAGCCGAAATGGCGCTCCGGTGTGAAATGCCCGGCAAGCCCCCGGAACAGGCAGACAATCAGAAAGATCGTACCAATAATCACATGGACGCCATGGAAGCCCGTGGCCATGAAGAAGGAGCCGCCATAGAGGCTGGCTTTATAAGTGAACATGCGCTCGACATTGTCACCAAAACCATAAAGCAGAACTTCGTTATATTCCACATATTGCAGGAAGGTGAAGAAAATGCCGAGAATAATGGTCAATACCAACCCGGCAATAAAGCCTTTTTGATCATTCTTCGTCAGGGCATAATGAGACCATGTAATGGTTGTCCCGGACAGCAACAAAATAAGTGTGTTGATTAATGGCAAATGCCATGGGTCAAGAACTTCAACGCCAGCCGGTGGCCACATGCCGCCAGTGACATGCTGGCGGGAATCATTCATCAAATAGGCTGGCAGCCCATCGGCGTTTAACATTTGCGTGCCATCGGTCAAAATAACCGGATCGCCCGCCCCCGGGAAAAGCGCCGCCCCAAAAAACGCCCAGAACCAAGCGGCAAAGAACATAACTTCCGAAGCGATAAACAAGATCATCCCATAACGAAGACCAATGCGCACAACTGGCGCGGTATTTTCGCCTTTAAGGCTTTCCCTTATGACATCACGCCACCATCCAGCCATGGTGATGAGCAATACGGCAAAGCCGGTAAGAAACAGCCAAGGCCCGCTAATGCCAAATAAGCCGCCATCGCCAGAATGGTTCCACGCCACCGCGCCAATGGCTGTCATGGCCGCCCCGATGGAGCCAATAAATGGCCATGGACTTGGATTCACCAGATGATAATCGTGTTGCACAGCACCTGCCATGATCGTCCCTCGTTTTGTGTTGCTTGCGCGAGAACTATTGCTTTCGCGTTTCACCCGCATGTTTAGCGCGGGTCCCTTTGATTTCAAAGGCCAAATTGCTATTTGACCCCATTTTTGAGGGGCTAATTGCCCCCTTGTGCTTCCGGTTTAGGGCGATCAGACAGAACGCCCTCATCCAAAGCCGCATAATACTCCGCCTCGGCTGCTTCATTGCGAGCAAAGCTGTAAGAAATGGTTATTGTGGTGACATCATCAAGATTACGGTCATTGACGATATCCGGGTCAATGAAAAAGGTCATCGGCAATTCGGCTTTTTCGCCGGGCTCCAGCACCTGCTCGGTAAAGCAAAAACACTCAATCTTGCGAAAATACAGACCGGCCTTGTTGGGCACCACATTATAGGTCGCTGTGCCGATAATCAGCTCATCGGACAGATTCTCGGCCGTGTAATAAGCAAGCGCACTTTGGCCGATATTGATCTCTTCAGATATCTGCCCCGGTTTGAACTTCCATGGCAGACCCGGCGCCGTCGAGCTGTCAAAGCGCACCGTGATTTTGCGATCCAGCACAATATCAGAGGCAAATTCTGCCCGCTGAGTGGTGCCACCAAAGCCGGTGACCTGACAAAAAATACGATAAAGCGGCACAGCAGCAAAGGACATGCCGACCATGCCAGCAACAACCAGCCCAACCGTCAGGGCCGTTTTGGTATTTTTTGAAACTTTCATCGAACTGCCTCCGCCATGCGCAACATGGATATAGCATATACCAGAAACAAAAAGGCGATAATCCCAAAGGCCAGAGCAAAATTTCGTCTTTTGCGGGCCTTTTCCTCTTCCGGGGTCAAAGGCTCTGTCTCGCCTGTGGGCACGCCATGGCCGGCGGCAAAGAAATCATTTTGCGGTTTTGCCGATTGCCGAGCATCCGGCTCAAGGCTTGCCTCTTCAGCCTTGGCTGGTTTTGCGCTTTCAGTTTTTTTATTGACCTCGGTCATGATTTAAACCTTTCACAAATGCAGCCCGGCCCAATGCTCTATAAGCAGGGCGGCAAAAAGAGAAGACAGATAGACCAGCGAAAAACCAAATAGGCGCCCGGCAGCTTTGTCTGTTGGCGACCCTTCGGGCTGGCGCAACAGGAACAAGGCCCGCCACACAAACCAAACGCCCATCAACATTGCCACGACCCCATAGCCCCAGCTCGCCATATCGAAAAACACCGGCAAAACACCAATCGGTGCCAGCAAAAGAGAATAGGCAAAGATTTGCTTTTTGGTTGAGGCAAGCCCCCGCACATTAGGCATCATCGGAATACCAGCCGCCTCATAATCGCCAACCTTATAAATCGACAAGGCCCAAAAATGAGGTGGTGTCCAAACAAAGATGATGGCGAATAACGCCCATGCTTCCAGCGGCGCAGTGCCCGTTGCTGCTGCCCAACCAACCACGGGTGGCAAAGCCCCGGCCGCGCCGCCAATAACAATATTTTGCGGTGTCGCGCGTTTTAAAAACATCGAATAGATGACGGCGTAGAAAAAAATCGTAAAGGCCAGCAAGCCTGCGGCAAGATAATTAGCCGCCAGCGCTAGAATGATAACCGCAAAACAGGACAGGAAAAGCCCAAGGCCAAAGGCCTCGGCGCGAGCAACCTTGCCCGCGGGAATTGGCCGCAACTTTGTCCGGCTCATAATGGCATCAATATCGGCGTCCCACCACATATTCAGCGCGCCAGACGCCCCCGCCCCGACAGCAATAGCCAGAAGAGATATAAGCGCCAAAGGCCAATTATCCACAGGGCCCGGCGCAGCCACCATGCCCACAAGCGCGGTAAAAATAACCAGCGACATCACCCTCGGCTTTAGCAACGCCAGATAATCCCTCGTCCCGCCAAGAGCGGTGCCTCCCGCCTTGGGTTTGGAAGAATTATTGGATGAAATTTGATCAGACATCATGACAAAGCTAGCGCAGACTTTCCGAAACTTTCTTTAAAGGCCCCTCAAGATCTCTAGAGCCTTTTCGGTTTTGATACCAATCAAAACCGGGCTCTAAGTCTTTGTTTTGTCGCGTTTCCGGACGGATAACCGGTGTCCACTTATCCTGGAAACGCTCTAGGGAGCATGAAAACGGGCGAGAGACAAAATCCCCCGCCCGTCCCTTATGGTATTTGCCGGTCACCTATTTGATTTTCGGCAATTCATTAAAGGAGTGGAACGGCGGCGGGGATGGCAATGTCCATTCCAATGTCGTCGCGCCCTCACCCCAAGGATTGGCAACACCTTTGCGGCGTTGCAATACTGAAGCGACAATACCCACAAAGAAGGCCAGAACCCCGATGACTGTGATCAGATAACCCCAAGTGGAAACATGGTTCCAAAGGGCAAAGGCTTCAGGGAAATCCACATAACGCCGTGGCATGCCTTGCAGGCCGAGGAAGTGCTGCGGCATGAAAATGATATTCACACCAATAAACATCAGCCAGAAATGCGCACCGGCAAAAAAGACATTATATTTAATGCCAAACATTTTTTCAAACCAGTAATACCAAGCGGCAAAAATCGCAAACACCGCACCAAGCGACAACACATAGTGGAAATGCGCCACCACATAATAGGTGTCATGCAAAGCATGGTCGATACCGGCATTGGCCAACACCACGCCAGTCACGCCGCCAATCGTAAACAGGAAGATAAAGCCGATAGCCCAAAGCATGGGAATTTTGAACTCTACCGAACCGCCCCACATGGTCGCGATCCAGGAGAACACTTTAATCCCCGTCGGCACCGCAATCACCAAGGTCGCGGCAGTGAAATAGGCTTTCATATTAACCGACATCCCCACCGTATACATGTGGTGTGCCCAAACAATAAAGCCGACAAAGCCAATCGCCACCATGGCATAAGCCATGCCGAGATAGCCAAAAATCGGCTTTTTCGAGAAGGTTGAGACGATGTGGGAGATGATGCCAAATCCCGGTAGAATAAGAATATAAACTTCCGGGTGGCCAAAGAACCAGAACAGGTGCTGGAACAGGATCGGGTCGCCACCGGCAGTCCAGTCAAAAAACGCTGTGTTGAACATGCGGTCTGTCAGCAACATGGTGATGCCCCCGGCAAGAACCGGCAGTGACAATACCAGCAGGAAGGCTGTAATTAGAATGGACCATGCAAAAAGCGGCATTTTATGCAAGGTCATGCCCGGTGCACGCATATTGAAAATCGTGGTGATGAAATTGATCGCCCCGAGAATGGATGATGCCCCCGCCAAATGCAGCGACAGAATCAGCAAATCCATACTTGGCCCGGTTATATTCTCCGTCGACAATGGTGGGTAAAGCACCCAGCCCCCGCCAAAGCCCAATTGCTCCCCATAGCCGGGGGCAAAATAAGACAGGGTCAGCAGCAAGGCCGAAGCGCCATAGAGCCAGAAAGAGATATTGTTCATACGCGGGAAGGCCATATCCGGCGCGCCAATCATCAGTGGCACAAACCAGTTACCAAAACCGCCAATCAGCGCCGGCATCACCATGAAGAAAATCATGATCAGCCCGTGATAGGTGATAAGAACATTGTAGAAATTTTTCGCTGCATCAAGCTGGGCAGCCTCTGGCAGGTTCTGGTCCGTAAAGGAGGTTAGAAAAGTAACCCCCGGATCCATCAGTTCCATGCGAATGAGGCCGGACATGGCCCCACCAATGACACCGGCCAAAATCGCAAAAACGAGATAAAGCGTCCCAATGTCTTTGTGATTGGTTGAGAAGAACCAACGGACGAAAAAAGATGGCACATGGTCATCCTGGTGTTCGGCGGTATTTGTTGCTGTTCCAGCCATTATCTAAACCCTCTGATTTCCCGAATTACTGTGCTTGGTCCGCATTGGCGGCCAGTTTGATGGTGTTTGTATATTTTGGTTCAAGCCCGGCAAATTCGCGCTCGCTATCGACCCAGGCCTGATATTCCTCGCGTGAGACAACCTCTACAGCGATTGGCATAAAGGCGTGATCCTTGCCGCAAATCTCCGAGCACTGGCCGTAAAAAACGCCTTCGCGCGTAGCCATGAACCAGCTTTCATTGATGCGTCCCGGCACCGCGTCAATCTTGACCCCAAACACCGGTAAAGCCCAGGAATGGATCACTTCACGCCCGGTGGTTAAAATACGCACGGTTTCATTGACCGGCACCACAATGCGCTTGGTTGGCTCAAACAGATAAAGACTGGTGTCGTCGAGATCTTCTTTTTTCTTAATCAGCGCATTAAACTCAAAATCGCCCTCGTCAGGATAGGCATAATTCCACCCCCACTGAAAACCGGTCACTTTGATATTAATGCTCGGCGCTACGACAATCTGGCTATTATCTGTGCCAAACAGATCAAGGAATTTCTTGGCACCAACACGGCTGCGCCCGGCAATGATTTCCAGCTCTTCGCCCGCTGCCAAAGGCTCAGTCAAAGCGATGGTTACTTCATCCGTTTTCAAGCCTGACAGTTTGAACTCTTTGCGATAGGTCAACTCACGGCGTTCCCCATTGCGAATGACAAACACCTCCACATGATCCTTGCTGGATAATCTACGATGTTCGGAAAAGTCATTGGCAATCACAAATTCAGTGTCGCTTTTGCTGGTAAAAGTTTCTGCCAGCTCCGTATCCTGCGCCAGATAGCGCTTCCCGTCGGGGATCACATCGGCAGAAAACAGAAGCGGGAAAGAGAACACAGCGACAAAAAGAAGAATAAGAATTGGCACTCCGGTCCAGATGACTTCAATTAAAGTGTTGTGGCTGAACTTTGCGGGTGTCGGATTGGCTTTGGAGTTAAATTTAAAGATGATGATTAACAACAGCGCCAGCACCAAAAGAGAAATGCCAACAATGATCGGCATCAAAACCCAGTTATGAAACTGATGCACTTGCTCCATAAAGGGAGAGGCTGCCTCTTGCAGGCCAAGCCCGCCATCAACCGGATTGGCAACGGCCATGCCCGTCCCCAGCATCAGCGCCAGCCCGGCGGCAATAAGACCACCCAATAGCCTTACAGGCATTTTTTTAAAGATTGTTCCACCCGTCATGTGACCCGTCATGTGATTGTCCATATGCTAACCGCCTGTCCCTCAGTTTACGGGTTCTGTTGCCATTAATAGCGTATATTAGATTTTTCTAATATACAAGAAACCCCGTCTTGATTGTCAGGCATGTGAATTGCCATCTAACGCCCCCTGTCTTTAAGGGCATTCAAGGGCAGATACACGGGTTTTTTTCGCTTTGGAAGGGTTAGGCGATGATTTTTTGACCTTAGTCAATTCACAGCGGCTTTGAGGCCCTATCCTTTGGCAGCTAGTTGCGAAATATTCGCGAAAACACGGCTTGCGAAATGGCCCCGAATGGACCACAGATGGGCCCATTATGAGCGATTCCCTTTTCTTCGCCCGCACCGGGCTAGACCGCCGCCGCACACAGGACATTCTCGACAACGCCCTTCAAGGCGCTGACGATGGAGAGCTGTTTCTTGAATATTCCCAGTCCGAAGCCTTTGTCTTTGACGACAATCGCCTGAAAAACGCGACCTATGATGTCTCGTCAGGCTTTGGCATGCGCGCCGTCCATGGGGAGACCACCGGCTTTGCCCATGCGTCAGAATTTTCTGAAGAGGCCCTCACCCGCGCCGCCAATGCCATTCAGGCGGTGCGCACGGGACAATCCGGCCGCCTCGATCTTGGCCCCGCCAAAACCAATCTCAAGCTTTACGGGGATGAAAACCCGCTTGATGAGGTGGATTTTGCACAAAAAATAAAATTGCTCGAAGCCATTAATGAGTATGCCCGCTCCAAAGACGACCGCGTGCGTCAGGTCTCCTGTTCGCTATCCGGTGAATGGGTAAGCGTCGAGATCATCCGCCCCGGCGGCGAGATTGTTCGCGATATCAGACCGCTGGTGCGCCTCAATGTCTCGGTCACCGCCGCAGATGGCGAGAGACAGGAAACCGGCTCTATGGGCGCTGGCGGGCGCGAGGCCTATGCCCGTTTTCTCGAGCCAGCCTTCTGGCAGGGACAGGTGGATGAAGCCCTGCGTCAGGCTTTGGTCAATCTTGAAGCCGAACCTGCCCCCGCTGGCGAGATGGAAGTTGTCCTCGGCAATGGCTGGACCGGTATCTTATTGCATGAAGCCGTTGGCCACGGCCTTGAAGGCGATTTCAACCGCAAACAAACCTCGGCCTTTGCCGGATTATTGGGCCAGCAGGTCGCCGCCAAGGGCGTCACCGTAGTTGATGACGGCACTTTGCCCGGCAGGCGCGGCTCTTTAAGCGTTGACGATGAAGGCACGCCAACAAGCCGCAATGTGTTGATCGAAGACGGCATTTTGAAAGGCTATATGCAGGACCGGATGAATGCCCGCCTGATGGGGGTCAAAGCCACCGGCAATGGCAGGCGCGAATCTTACGAGCATCAACCCATGCCACGCATGACCAACACATTTATGCTCGGCGGCGATCATAGCAAGGAAGAAATTATCGCCAGTGTCAAAGACGGCATTTACGCGGTCAATTTCTCCGGCGGTCAGGTGGATATTACTTCTGGCAAATTCGTTTTCAACTGCACCGAAGCCTATCGCGTGCAAAACGGCAAAGTGGGCGCGCCGCTGAAAAACGTTGCGCTGATTGGCAATGGCCCAAGTGTGCTGAATGAGGTCTCGATGATCGGCAATGATTTTGCGCTAGACCCCGGCGTCGGCGTCTGCGGCAAAGCCGGCCAAGGCGTACCTGTTGGCGTCGGCCAACCAAGCCTAAAAATTGACAAACTCACAGTCGGCGGCGCTGGCGGTTAGGCGGCAATCTTACTTCTCCCTTACCCAAAAGAAACCC
>WFQB01000077.1 GCA_015487305.1 Parvularculaceae bacterium
CTACCATCCATTGGCGAAGCCAGCAGGAAGACCAGCATATCCCCATGGCCATCCTTGTTGAAGTCCGCATGGGCAATTTCAGACAGAACCGCAAACATCACCCCATATTCAGCCAGCCAAACCCCTTCGCCCTGCTTAGTTACAAGCGCTGTGCTGCTATTGTCATCGCCGCCAATATTTGGCCAGTCGGCAATAGCAAGCGCTTCCAAATGTTCGCGGGTTAATTGCCCGGTGACAAAGCTCGTATCGGCTGGCAATTCAGCGCGTTTGGCCAATTCAACAATGCCGCATTTTGCATCAAAATGCGCCTCATCGGCCATATCCACCGAGGACACACCACCCCAGCCATCTCGTTTCAACATGGCAAAGCGATGACAGGTTTTGACCCTTTCCGTGGGCTTTTCAAAATCAGTTGGATGCCCCATGGAAACCGACATTTCCCGATTGTCACCGGACGCGCTTTGCTCGTGCATTTTTTGCTCTGCCCCCTCAAGCAAAACTTTTCTGCTAACGCATTTGCGGGTCTCACTGCCCATAGCCGGAATACAAAATTTAATCAGATCGGCAGGCTGGGTTTCGCCTTCCCATTCATGCACCACCTCTGGCGCTTCCTCATTGGTCTGGTCAGTAAACCAGGCAATACCGCCAGCAGCAACCGCGGCGCCCGCCGCCCCAAACAGATAAAGCAATTTCGCCATGGTCAGATTTCCTTTTCTAATCCCCGATTTATGCCCTTTATTTTAAGAGGAAAAACGCCCGTCACAAAAGACCTAATTCAGCCAATTCCCCAATTAAAGCCTGTGGCGCTTTATCATTATCTTTCAGCGCGTCCAACCCGCCCGGCAAGTCCGGCGGGGCATCATCTGCCGGTAAATAGCGCCAGCCCTGAAACGGGCGCTTGGGGGTTGGCTGGGTCAGCATTAAACTCGGCTCCATCAAGAGACGGCAATAGCGAATACCCTCCTCATTGAAATATTCTTCAAACCCGGCCAATGGCTGGCGCAGGCGAATAAGACCTTTGACCACCCAATAGATTGAACCGCCCGCCAGTAATTCTGCCTCGCGCCGGGGCCACATGCGGGTCACATGAGTCATATGCGCCGACAGCCCGGCCTTGCGCCGCTCTAAAAGTGAGCGGCGACGCCAATCAATTACATCCTCGACGCTCTCAGCGCCGACACATAATTTGATAAGGTGAACGGTCAAATCCCAGCCTTTACCCGTGCGATTTCCCGCGCTCTGACGCGTTTTAAATCATGGCGCGCCGCTCGTTTGACCAGAACATAAAGCAGGAAATAGCTGATGGCTGCACCAATAGCCGCCATCCAGATTGGCAGGGTATCAACCAAAAACGCAAGGCGCTCCGGGCCAAGTCCGATGGCATTGGCGATATTGGGCCATTGCAACCCAAACATTAAAGCAGCCCCCATAAGCGTCAGCGCCAAAGCCAAAATACCAGCCAGCGCTGCCCCAACGGTAACACCAATATCTTCGCGCTCTTCGGCTTTAGACACAATCATCTTACCGGGATCGCCGGTCAGAGATTGTGTGGCCGCAAATAACGCCCTTGCCCGACGGCCCATTTCTTCCTGCGATAATTCGGTCAAAGCATTGTCGCGCACATTTTCAAATTCAACCACCGGGGTCGCTTTTAATTCAGCTTCGCTGATAATATTGCCATCACATTCAGGCGCCGGTGTCACATCACTGGTTGGCACCACAACCGAAGAATCCGTCGGCATTAGAAACAGCGATTTTTCAGCCGCACGCCTGCGCACCAAACCATCCAATGTCACGAGCTCGCCATCAATTTTTGCCTTGGTCCATTTTTCTATGGCCTCGGCAGCGCCAAGTTTGTCGCCGGCATTGAGTTTGCGCAAGACTGTGGAGCGTTTGAAATTCTCTTCGCCAATATTGAAAATCAGCGATACCAGCGCGTCATGCTCATTTTGATTGAGCGGCGCCCGGACATTTTCGCTGATGACTTGTTCGATCGGTTTGACGTCTTCCTGAAGCAAGCGCATGGCATCGCCTTCGGTAACGCTCATCCCATGGCGCGCCGTCGCACTATGACCATAACCGATAGACCATTCTTCAGACGGCGTATAATGCGCCGTCATCCGTAGGCCTTCATAAGCCTTGATCAGATTGAGACCGGTATCCCCCGTTTTCATGTCCAAATCCTCACCCACTTTCCACCATTACTAAATCGGCCATTACACCCCAATTTGAAGGGTCTTCCGGCCAGCTTTAACCCCAAAGCCTCGTCACACGGACTAAGGACCCCCAGTCCTGAAATTATCATAACCCATTTTTTGACGATTCCTAACCGCCCGAAGGCGTTTTTTTCCCAAAATGTAACATCCTCGAAAATTGGCGCATTCCTGCCACAGCTAGCAAAAGCCGCAAAAGCAGCGATTTTCAGGCTATATGGCCAATAAAGATTCTCTTTCCGGCTGTGTCACATGGTTAAAATGCGATAAAAATCAGTGAGATAGAAGAATTCTTGGCAAATAGATGGTGACTTGGCGCGCCTTTTGGATAATAATTCGTTAAGCGACGCGCTTAATGGCCCTTTTTGGGACCTCAAGACAGTGCAAGCTGATCGGTTTGATCCTCCGCCGCATTTGAGGGGCAAGTCGGTGTTCCGGCCAAGATTTGGTCTGGCAATCGGATTTGATCAAATATTAAGGGTCAAATTTGGGCTGATTGCCGATTACCGCTGGAAATTTTCGGGGTTAGTTTTAGCGGCAAAGGGTATGGGTAATTGTCATGAATGGTATTACGAATGTCATTGCGGCCTTGATTTTAGGAGGCGCCGTTATTTGGGGGGTCAGCACTTTCCAAAGCAAAAAAGAAGCAGAGCCGATGAGCGCTGCTGAGGTCGAAGCGTTTAAACAACGCGCCATGGCCGAAGTAAAAGCACAGATGGAGCAAAGCTGTTCAGCAGAAATTGCTGCCATCCGCGAAGCCTGTTCTTCTGAGCGTCTGGGCGCAATTGACCTTGGCACGCCAGAAGACCCTTATCCGCAAACCACCAGCGAAGACCCTGTTGATGGTGTTGAGATCGCAAGTGAAGAAGCCTATGCATCAGGTGTTTCTTCCGGCGAGACCTATAGCGCCGATCCGCAAACAGCCGTTCTTGCGGCCAATTATGGCGGCGATGAAACGCAAACCAATAGTAAAGTCGATAAGCCGGACAGCGATCGCTATTTCACCGAGGATCGTCGTCTTGAAACATCTTCCCCCACCGCCGGACTTGTCGACAAGCCCGATAGTGGGAAATATTTCACCGAAACCAAAACAATAGATGGCTCCAGCCCAATAGCGGGCCTGATCGATAAACCGGACAGCGGTCAATTCTGGACTGAAGACAAACCCATGAACCCTTGCCTGCGCGAGGATGGCACCGTCTATACCGGGCCCGGCACGGCCCAAGATCCTTTTGCAGAAGGCGATCCTTGTCTGGTCACAGAAAAATTCGCCGAACAGGAAATTACGGACCCTTGTTATGTGGACCCGCAAACCGGCCTGCGCCCGGGTTATGACCCGAGCCTTTATCCGGATGGCGATCCTTGCATTACCGAATGGCGCGAGGAAACACCGCCAGAAGACGTGCCACCAACGGTGATTCACACAACAGAACTACCGCCCTATATTCCGCCATTGCCACCAAGAGAAACCGATGTGCCGGAAGCCCCCATTCAGGTAGCTTCCAACACGCCGCCAACATGGGTGACCCCTTACGCAGATTATACCCTGCCATGGATTACCAGCCCCTATCCCGGGCCGATGCCAACCGTGCGTGGCGGATCAGATTATCGCCCGCAGCAATGCGATCATCATAATTGCCAGTAAAAGATTTTTATTGGCTTTTGTAACAACAAAACAAACGCGGTGGCCCTGGCTGCCGCGTTTTTATATGAAGAATAAAGTCGCAAGACCAAGAAACGAAAAGAACCCGACCACATCGGTTACCGTTGTCACAAATACGGTAGAAGAAACCGCCGGATCAGCCCCGGCGCGGTTGAGCGCCAAAGGCACCGCTATCCCCGCCAGCCCGGCGCAAAACATATTGATGATCATAGCTGCGCCCATCACCAGCCCCAACGTCATCGCCGCGCCCTGATTATGTTCCCCAAGGCTCGACCAATACCACAAAGCCGCCAGCGCCCCCATAATCACCGCAAAGGCAATCCCGTTCAAAAAAGAAATTGTCAACTCGCGCCATACAACCCGCCATGCATTGGAGCGGGTCAAATCTTTGGTAGCGAGATTACGCACCGCAATGGTCAGGGTCTGGGTCCCGGCATTGCCGCCCATGCTGGCAACAATCGGCATTAAAACCGCAATCGCCACCACTTGTTCAAGCGTACCATTGAACATGGCAATAACCGCCGAGGCGAGAATCGCCGTGAACAGATTGACCCCAAGCCAAGTAAAGCGCGAGCGCGTTGCCCGCAACACATCACTGGAAAGACCATCTTCATTGGTATCAACACCAGCCAGTGCCAGCATGTCCTCATGGGTTTCTTCGTGGATAATCTCGACCACATCATCCACCGTGATCATCCCCACAAGACGATTGCTTGCATCAACCACTGGCGCAGAAATGAGGTTATATTTTTCAAACTGATAGGCAACCTCTTCTTGATCCATAGTCACCGGAATACGGCGCAATTTATCTGTTCCCATCAAATCGGCAATTTTAGTATCGCGAGGCGCCTTTAGGAAAACTGATAAAGGCACTGAGCCAATCACTTCAAAATTGGGATCGACCACAAACACTTCATAAAAAACATCCGGCAGATCCTCACCTGAGCGCAGGCGGTCTATAATCTGGCCAACAGTCCAATAGGGTGGGCTGGCGAAAAACTCGCGCTGCATGACCCGACCGGCTGTCGCTTCGTCAAAATCGAGAGCAGCCTCAAGCGCGATGCGATCCTCATGGGGCATTTCTGCCAGCACCTGATCGCGTTCCTGCTCCTCCATGTCACCAATGACAAAGGCCGCATCATCGGTTTCCAATTCTGAAACCGCCTCGGCCAGTTGTTCGGCTGGCATTGCCTCAATAACATCATCGCGGACATCTTCATCCAGCTCCGCCAGCGTGTCGGCTTCAAGATCGCGCCCCAAGAGCTGCACCAATTTTTGGCGGGCATCGCCATCAAGCTGCTCCAGCAAATCGGCCATATCCGCGGGGTGCAGATCTTCGCATAGCTTCTCGACCTGCTCGCGATCTTTCTCGTCAATCGCCTCATCCACATGGCGGATAAATTCACCGGTCAGCGTAAACGCTTCCGGATCATGCTCGATCACCGGATTAATATCCTGACCTGTCTTGGGAATATTTTTCGCTGGGAGATTATCTTCGGGTGCTGATTGCGCCATGACCGACCTCCCTTGTCAGAGTAGAAACTTGTGACTGTCACGATAATTTCGTAAAGCGAAAAAACCTTTAAATTTGACCTGCCCTTTGGATAAGGGGAAACGGCTGCAAAAACAAGTCCTTAAGACCCTCTATTGCCGCAGATTGATAATACCGCTTTGAATGATAGCCACCACAATCACGAAAATAATCGCGCTAATCCATGTGGTGCGCAAAGCCTTCTTCTTTAGTTGTGGCTCAACCGGCGCGCCGGGATCGGTGCCTTTGGGCATTTCCCCTTCATCTTCCCATTGACTACGAACCCCCCAAGGCAAGACGGCAAAGAAGGTAACCCACCAGATGATGGTGAAAATAACCATGGCGCCAGTAATATTCATAAATCTAAATCCTGTTAATAAGTATGGCGATATCTGTGCGTTTACCCCAGACCGGATCAAGCGCCGCTCGCACAGAACGGCGCAATGTCTTTACCACATTATCATCATCCAGCGCCTGCTGTTTCGACATGCGATCAAGCGCCGCATCCAAGGCCTCTTCAACAATTTCCTGCAAATCTTCGCCTTCATTATCGCTCAGCGGAATGCCCGAGGCAATAATATCCGGCATGGACGGAATCCGACCCTTGCGGTCAATCGCCACGGCTATCGCTAAAAAGCCCCCTTCGGCCAGCCTCTTGCGCTCGCGCATTACGCCGGTGCCTTCCGGCAGGTGAATGAGGCCATCAATATAAAGCCGTCCGGCTGGAACCTGATCAATCACTTCCAACGGCCCCGGCGCGAGGCGCACCATGTCTCCATTGCGAATTGACAGGCTTTCTTCTACGCCCAATTCCAGTGCCAGCTTGGCATGCTCTTGCAAATGACGCGCTTCGCCATGCACCGGCACTGCATATTTTGGCCGCACCCATTCATACATTTGCTTTAACTCATCGCGACAAGGGTGGCCGGAAACATGAACAAATTCATCCTTCTCGGTGATGACCTTAACCCCAAGATCAACCAGCGTATTTTGCAAATCAAAAATCACCCGATCATTGCCGGGAATGATTTTGGAGGAAAATATAACCGTATCCCCCTCCCCCAGAACGACTGCCGGATGATCGTCACGGGCAATGCGTGCCAACGCCGCCCGTGGCTCCCCTTGAGAGCCAGTGCAGAGATAGAGGATTTTATCATCGGGCAAAAATCCCGCCTCTTTCATTTCCACAAAAGTAATATGATCCGGCAATAATCCGGTTTGTTCTGCTA
>WFQB01000078.1 GCA_015487305.1 Parvularculaceae bacterium
GGAGACCTATAAATATGGGTTCTCCACGGATATTGAATCGGAAAAAGCGCCCAAGGGATTAAGCGAAGATACTATCCGTTATATTTCGGCCAAAAAGGAAGAGCCGCAATGGATGTTGGATTGGCGGCTGGAAGCGTTCAAGCGCTGGCAAACCATGAGCGAGCCGCGCTGGGCGCATTTGACCTATCCGGAGATTGATTATCAGGACGCCTATTATTATGCGGAACCAAAATCTGGCGCGAAATATGCCAGCATTGATGATGTGCCGGAAGAAATTTTGCAAGATTTTGAAAAGCTCGGCATTCCCTTGCGCGAGGCAGAAGTGCTGCTTGGTGTCGAAGGGGCTGCCGCCAGCGCCGCCGAAGCGCGCACCAATCCTGACCCTAGTTCCGCGCCCAATGGGGAAAAACCCAAAGTCGCCGTGGATGCGGTGTTCGACTCTGTTTCTGTGGCCACGACCTTTCAGGCAGAACTGAAAAAAGCCGGTGTGATTTTCATGTCCATTTCCGAAGCCATTCGCGAGCATCCGGAATTAGTGAAAAAATATCTGGGCTCGGTAGTGCCGGTGTCGGATAATTTCTTCGCGACCTTGAATTCGGCCGTGTTTTCCGATGGCACTTTTGTTTATGTGCCAGAAGGGGTGCGTTGCCCTATGGAGCTGTCCACCTATTTTCGCATCAATGAGGCCAATACCGGCCAGTTTGAGCGCACGCTCATCATTGCCGAAAAAGGCTCTTATGTGTCTTATCTCGAAGGCTGCACCGCCCCCATGCGCGATGAAAACCAGCTTCATGCGGCGGTGGTGGAATTGGTGATATTAGAAGACGCAGAGATCAAATATTCCACCGTGCAGAACTGGTATCCCGGTGACAAGGACGGCGTTGGCGGGATTTATAATTTTGTGACCAAACGCGCCGATTGCCGCGAGAAAAACGCCAAAGTGTCATGGACTCAAGTGGAGACCGGCTCGGCGGTGACATGGAAATATCCCTCCTGCATTTTGCGCGGGGATAATTCTGTGGGTGAGTTTTATTCCATCGCCATCACCAATAATCATCAACAGGCTGATACCGGTACCAAGATGATTCATTTGGGTAAAAACACCAAAAGCCGGATTATCTCCAAGGGTATTTCGGCGGGCAAATCTGACCAGACCTATCGCGGGCTGGTTTCCATTCATCGCAAGGCAGAAGGCGCACGCAATTTCACCCAATGCGATAGTCTTTTAATTGGCGGCGATTGCGGTGCCCATACAGTGCCTTATATCGAGACCAAAAACTCGAACGCAATTTTGGAGCATGAGGCAACCACCTCAAAGCTGTCCGAAGAACAATTATTCTATTGCCAGCAAAGAGGGCTTGGCGAAGAAGAAGCGGTGGCGCTTTTGGTCAATGGTTTTTGCCGTGATGTATTGCAGGAATTACCCATGGAATTTGCTGTCGAAGCGCAGAAGCTGGTGCAAGTGAGTTTGGAAGGAAGTGTGGGCTAGCCCCATTTTCATAAAATAAGAAGAAAGAATTATGCTCGAAATAAAAAACCTTCACGTCACAGTCGACAATAGTGAAATCATTAAAGGATTGTCGCTGCAAGTCCCTGCGGGCGAAGTGCATGCGATTATGGGGCCAAACGGGTCCGGCAAATCGACCCTTGCCTATGCGGTGGCCGGGCGCTCCGGCTATGAGGTGACCAAGGGTGATATCACGCTTAATGGCAAAGCGTTAAACGAAATGTCGCCGGATGAGCGCGCCGCGGTCGGGCTGTTTCTCTCTTTCCAAAGCCCCATGGAAATACCCGGGGTGGCGGTGATGAATTTCATCCGCACGGCCTTGAACGCTCAACGTAAACAACGCGGCGAAGAAGAAATAAGCGCCGCAGAATTTTTGCGCCTTGCCCGCACCAAAGCCAAAATTGTCGGGCTGTCGGACGCCAAGCTAAATCGCCCGTTCAATGTCGGTTTTTCCGGTGGTGAAAAAAAGCGCATGGAAATGTTGCAAATGGCGATTATGGCTCCGGCTTTTGCGATTATGGATGAGAC